>CAYOPD010000148.1:0-3148 GCA_964405735.1 uncultured Saprospiraceae bacterium
TCCAAGTCCAGGTCCTCCAAATCCTCCAGAATATCATCCGCCAGGATATCCTTGAGTTTTTCGATGGTGACCTGGTCCGCTTCGGCATTCAGGACCAGCCGGTTTTTAAAAATCAGGGCAAGGGAACTCGTATTGTCTTTCCGGTTGGATTTTTCAAAAACCTTATATCCTTTCCAGGTTGCGGATTTTTCATATCCGTCGTCGTCTTCGTGGTAAATATCGGTGAGGGACCAGGCCGCGATTCCCAGTAAGGCGGCACTGAAACCACCGAAATCAATCAGGCTTAATTTGATGGACTTATCCCCTTTTTCATACCGCGCTTCCGCTTTATTCATTTTAAAGCCCATCACACCCACGCCTTCTCCGGTGAGGTCTTGCCGGTCCATGCCGTCCAGGTCTTTAGGCAAGAGGGCTTTCAGATCGGACAAATCTACCAGCCGGACGTCTGAACCTCCCTGGTTCACCATGTTTTTAATATCGTCAGCAAGTTTATCCGCACTGGCTTTGATGTTTTCAGCCTGCTCTTCTTCCCTCGCGGCCTCTTCTTTTTCCTGACTCGATTTACAGGAGGTACTCAGGATCAGCAGGGAAAAAACCAAAAGAAATATATTTTTCATACTTAGGAAATTATATTTATTAAACTGCGAGTAGCCCTATAAAATTCCTGCTGTCTGAAAATATCGGATCAACTTGTACCAGCCAAAGACCAACACCATGTTTTAATGGAAAATGAGTATAATTATCGCTTAAACAAGATGACCTGAAATGATCCGCAACCTTATCCTCTTTCTATTCCTTCCCTTTTTTGCTTTTACACAAAAAAATTCGCTAAGCCCACTGACCATCGAAAAGATCATGCGCGACCCCATATGGATCGGAACCTCCCCGTCAAATATCCGTTGGAGCCCGGACAGCCGGTTTATTTATTTCAACTGGAATCCGGGTGCAGGGCCCGTGGACTCCCTTTACCGCTATTCCCTGGAAAGGCAGCAGGTGCAAAGGGTGGATGAAAAACAACAAGAGGATCTTGTCACTGCAGATGAAATCAGCTATAATGGCAACCGAAGCGCCTGGACCTGGTCCCAAAGAGGGAATATTTATTACCAGTCCGTTTCGATGGATCAACCGTTGAAAATTACCCATACCCTAGTCCGGGAGCTGAATCCCCTTTTTTCATTCCATGACCGGAAAATTGCATTCACCCTGGATGACAATATGTATGCATGGGATATAGAATCCGGTTCACTGAACCAGCTCACCAACTTTATTAAAACCGCTCCTCCCAGGGAAGCGCGGCCCGGCGATCAGGAAGCCTGGCTCAAAAATGACCAGTTGCGGGAGTTTGAGATACTGCGCCAACGAAGAGAAAAACTGGACAGCCTGCAATCGTTCTACAAAAGACTCAACGCCTCTGAGATCATCAAGCCCATATACCTGGCTGAAAAATCCCTGGGTGGCTTACAGGTCAGCCCCGATGGCCGTTTTGTATTCTATGAATTGACTAAGGTTAATCGCCCCAAATCCACCCAGGTGCCTACTTATGTCACTGAAAGTGGCTTTACCGAAAACCTGCCTGCCCGGGCTAAAGTGGGTGATCCTGTGGACCCCCAGGAACTCATGGTTTTTGACCTGCACCGAGATTCTGCTTACCCCATTTTAGTTAAAACCCTTCCGGGAATAAAAGATATCCCAACTTTTATCGGGGAATACCCGCAACTGATGAAGTCTTATCAGAAAGATTCTGCAGAGAGGGCATTGCAGTTTTCGAATATCCAGTGGTCACCCGGAGGACGGCACGCTGTCGTGGATATCCGGTCCCAGGATAATAAAGACCGCTGGATCTGCAGCCTGGATCCCGAAACAGGACGACTGAGTTTGTTGGACCGTCAGCATGACGAGGCCTGGATCGGCGGGCCCGGCATTGGAGGCGGTTTTGGTGGGAGCAGTTCCGGATGGCTGAATGAAGAAGAATTCTGGTTTCAGAGTGAGGTGACCGGCTATTCTCATCTTTACAAAATCCACGTTTCAAGCCTGGCGAGGACGCCGCTAACCCTTGGCTCCTTTGAAGTCCTGAGGGCGACCCTGTCTGCCGATCGCAGTCTTTTTACCCTTACGACCAATGAAGTCCATCCCGGTGAACAACACATATACCATTTATCCGCACAAGGGAATCAAGCTGTCCGGATCACCACGAAAACGGGGGCACACCAGGCCTTTCCCTCCCCGGATGGCAGGCATCTCGCAATCCGGTATTCTTATAGCAACCTACCCTGGGAATTGTACCTTCAGGACATTACACCGGGTGCTGTGCCCTTAAAAATAACAGACAAAGCTCTCAGCCCGGAGTTTAAAACCTATGCGTGGCGGGATCCTGAATTGATCACGTTCACCGCGAGCGATGGAGCAAGGGTCCATGCCAGGCTTTACCGGCCGTCAAAAAAAATAAATAATAAGGCAGCCGTAATCTTTGTCCATGGTGCCGGTTACCTGCAAAATGCACATCGCTGGTGGTCGGACTATTTCAGGGAATACCTCTTCCATAACCTGCTTGCGGACCAGGGTTATACCGTGCTGGATCTGGATTACCGAGGAAGTGCAGGATATGGGCGCAACTGGCGCACGGCCATTTACCGTCACATGGGAGGGAAGGATCTGGCTGATCATGTCGACGGGGCAAAATATCTCGTTGAACAACACGGGGTTCATCCTAAGAAAATTGGCATCTATGGAGGCTCCTATGGTGGCTTTATCACTTTGATGGGCCTGTTTACCGCGCCGGATGTCTTTGCAGCCGGTGCCGCCCTGCGCCCGGTGACGGACTGGGCCCAGTACAATCATGGTTATACTTCAAACATACTCAATGAACCCTTCACAGACAGCCTGGCTTACCGCAGGTCTTCGCCGTTTTATTACGCGGCGGGACTTAAAAACCCGCTTCTCATCTGCCATGGCATGATCGATGTCAATGTGCATTACCAGGATGCGGTGAAACTGGCTCAGCGCCTGATCGAACTCAAAAAAGAAAACTGGGAACTCGCCTCCTACCCTATGGAAGACCACGGTTTCGTGGAACCGACGAGCTGGATGGATGAGTATAAGAGGATTTTAGGCTTGTTTAATAAATGGTTGAGGTAGTTTATCAGTTAAC
>CAYOPD010000148.1:3248-6024 GCA_964405735.1 uncultured Saprospiraceae bacterium
AATGGTTTCTTATCTTCGAATCTTTCCAAATGGGCAATCCACACATCCAAATCCTCGACACCAAAATCCTCTCCGACCAGTGGTACGTTTTGAAAAAAATCACTTTCCGGCAGGAAGACCGGCAAGGGAGCTGGCAAACCGTCAGCCGGGAAGCGTATGACCGGGGTAATGGCGCGGTGATCCTGCTTTACAATGTCTCAAAAAATACCGTGATCCTGACCCGGCAATTCAGGATGCCCACTTATCTTAACGGCAATGACAGCGGGATGCTGATCGAGGCTTGCGCAGGCCTGCTCGATCAGGACAATCCGGAAGACTGCATCCGCAAAGAAACCCAGGAGGAAACCGGATTTGTCGTAAATCAGGTCCGGAAGATCTTCGAAGCTTATTTGTCGCCTGGATCAGTGACTGAACTCCTCCATTTTTTTGTGGCGGAATACGACGATTCCATGAAAGCTTCAGAAGGGGGCGGGCTCGCTGGTGATCATGAACTCATAGAAGTGTTGGAGGTGCCTTTTGATCAAAGCCTGGACATGATCGCAAAAGGGGAAATCCCGGACGCCAAAACCATTCTGTTATTGCAGTATGCCAGCCTTTACAAACTATTGAAAAATGATAAATAAATTCCGGGGCATGAAAATTGATTTCAGATATTGTTTTTTCTTTTTGATTTTATTCTTCGCTCTGGAAGTCCAAGGAGGGAGAGAATCCAAAACCCGGGTGATGGTGCTTACCGACATTGAGGCCGATCCAGATGACCAACAGTCCCTGATCCGATTTTTATTGTATTCCAACCAGATAAAAGTGGAGGGGCTGATCGCTACCACTTCCATTCACCAGAAAAACAGGGTGGCTCCGGAAAGTATTCTCGAGGTGCTGCAGGCTTATCAAAAAGTTTTACCCAATCTGCTCAGGCATGAAGCCGGCTATCCCTCCTATGCTTACCTGAAATCCAGGGTCAAAAAGGGACTGCCCAATTATGGCATGGAGGGTGTGGGTCCGGAAAGGGATTCGGAAGGATCCGAGTGGATCATCCGGGTGCTCGAAAAGGAGGACCCAGAACCGGTCTGGTTTTCCATCTGGGGTGGGCCCAATTGCCTGGCCCAGGCACTTTGGAAGATCCGGGAAACGAGGAAACCAGAAGAAGCAGAAAGGTTATATAAAAAGATCAGGATCTATACCATTTCAGACCAGGATGATTCCGGGCCCTGGATCCGGAATGAATTCAAAAACCTGTTTTTTATCGTAAGCCCGGGATACAATTATTCAAACGCAACATGGACTGGAATTACCAGGGTGTATCCGGGATCCGAAACCATTACCACTGGCCGCCAATGGCTTGCAGAACATATACAACAGGGCCATGGCCCCCTGGGAGCGGCTTATCCGGATGTGGCATATGGCATGGAGGGGGATTCTCCTTCCTTCCTTGGCCTCATTCCAAACGGACTCAACCATCCAGAGCAACCTGGTTATGGCGGATGGGGAGGCCGGTACGAGTTGAAAATACCCTTGTACACGGATTCCAATACCGGTCCGTTCCGCAGGGAAAACTGGCCTCAGGATCAGGCGGAGACCCGGCCAATCTGGACCAATTCGTCGGATTCCGTGTATTTCGCTTCAGAACAAAAAGGCTATAAAAGCGATCAGGCCACGATCTGGAGATGGAGGACGGAATTTCAGCATGATTTCGCCGCGCGAATGGACTGGTGCACCAAATCCTTCAGCCAGGCCAATCATCCACCCCGACCCGCCTTGGCGCACGCCGACCGGTTCGCGGTGAAATCCGGAGAGGTATTTCACCTGAATGCCAAAGGCACTTCAGATCCCGACGGGGATTCCATGAGTTATTTTTGGTTCCAGTATAAGGAAGCAGGCAGTTATGAAGGATATATCTCTTTCAGGCCATTTTCACCAAACCTTTATGATCTTCAGGTGAAAGCTCCTTTGGTCAATAGCCCGCAAACGATCCATTTTATCCTCAAGGTCACAGATAAAGGCAGCCCTGCCCTGACCCGCTATAAAAGGGTGATCGTGACAATAAATCCCTGAATCCGGTAAACTATTCCCGTCCCGTTTTGTTTACCGCATGATAAAAGCAAATGAAGTATTTTTTACTGATCGTAGTCCTCTTATTAATCCTTATGCTGACCCAAGTTATCCGCCTGAGCACCCTGATCACCATCATGAATATCCCTTTTACCCGATATGCTTCAGCTCAGAAACCGCAGGAGTCGCATTCCGGCACCCAGACTTTATATGATTTTAAATTAAAAAAACTGGTCGACGGTTCCGACCTTGACCTTTCCGGGTATAAGGGTAAAAAAGTCATCCTGCTCAATGTCGCATCTGAATGCGGTTATACGCCACAATATGCCGACTGGCAAAAATTTTATGAAACCTTCGGCGAAAAAATAGTGGTGATCGGCATTCCTTCCAATGAATTCGGTGGGCAGGAGCCAGGGTCAAGCCAGGACATTGCCACCTTTTGTCAAAAAAATTACGGGGTGACTTTCCCGATGGCCGAGAAAGCCGTGGTCAAGGGAGATGGCAAACATCCCTTGTATCAATGGCTGACCACCAAATCCCTGAACGGATGGAACGATAAGGAACCCGGTTGGAATTTCTGCAAATACGTAATCAACGAAAAAGGCCAGCTTACCCATTTTTTCGGTTCGAAAATATTACCCACTGATACCGAATTCCTGGAGGCGGTGAAATGATTTACTGGGCGCTGAGAGAAGCGAGATGGACCAGCACCTGTTACTGGCTAACT
>CAYOPD010000148.1:6124-9790 GCA_964405735.1 uncultured Saprospiraceae bacterium
ACTGGCTAACTGGCTAACTGATAAACCGATAAACTGACTACTTATACAACAGATATTTCCCCCTCAACTTCTTAAAAGCATCGAGGTCTTCCTTCCAGCTTGCCCTGATCTCCTCTTCCGTCTTGCCCGCTTTGATCTGGGCCATCAGCACGTCGTTGCCCGCGAGGCGGTTGAAAAAATTATTGGCCAGGAAAAAGGGGTCCTTGTCTTTCATATCCTGATAAAACTGAATCAGCCATTTCAGGTTGATCCTTTTCCAGGACATGATTTCTTCAACCGAAAGGCTGTTTAGATTATGCCCGTTGCAGACCTGGTTGAGCAGTTTGGGGTTTTTGGCGCCCGGCCGGCTGATGGGCGTAAATTGATAATCCCCCTTGCTGTATTTGGGATGTCCGAAAATGACAAAAGGCGCTTCCGTGCCTCTGCCCTCGCTGCAATTGGTCCCTTCAAAGAAACAGGTGGAAGGATAAAGGAGGGTGGATTTGAGGGTAGGTATATTGGGAGAAGGCCGGACCGGTAGCTCATAGGTCATGCTATGGTCATATTGTGTGCAGGGGATTACTGTTAAAGCACACTGCACTCCATTGGTCAACCATTTTTCTCCATTTACCATCCGGGCGTATTCCCCGATCGACATGCCGTAAACAACGGGTACGGGATGCATGCCGATAAAAGATTTGAATTCCGGCCGGAGTACCGGGCCATCGACATAATACCCGTTGGGATTGGGGCGGTCCAGGATGATCAGGGGTTTATCGTTTTCTGCACAGGCTTCCATCAGCAGGGTCATCGTGGAGATATAAGTATAGAAGCGCACTCCGATGTCCTGGATATCAAAAACCAGGAGGTCAAGGCCCGCCAGGTCTTCCGGTGCAGGTTTTCTCTTTTCTCCATAGAGAGAGACCAGCAGGATTCCGGTAGCCGGGTCGGTCGTGGTGGCTATTTTTTCGCCGGCATCCGCTTCTCCGCGGAAACCATGTTCCGGTGAGAAAATTTTTGTGATCTGTAGTCCCTGTTTTAAAAGCGTATCGACGAGATGGACTGAACCGACCATTGAAGTTTGATTGACCACCAGGCCCACTTTTTTGCCTTTTAATTCCTGTATATAGGATTGAAAAGAATGGGCGGCAGGGATGGGCTGGGTCTTGGCCTGCATAGTGGCCATTCCGGTCCTGGAAGAGCTGCAGGCGATACAAATCAGGACCAGCAGAAAGTTAAATTTTATCGTTGGATTCATTTGGTTGTATTACATTAATTTTGAATGCGTAATATAATGCCTTAAATCCAAAAATGCAGACCAAATACGCCGTCATTGATATTGAGACCACAGGAGGATTGCCCCTGCGCGACCGCATCATCGAGATTGGCATTGTCCTGTACGATGGCGAAAAAGAAACAGGCCGTTTCGAGAGCCTGATCGACCCTGGCTTTTCCATCCCGCCACAGATCACACGCCTGACGGGCATCACCAGCGAAATGGTATCCGGGCAACCTAAATTTTATGAGGTGGCGAAACAGGTCGTCGAACTCACCCAGGGAGCAGTATTTGTAGCTCATAATGTCCGTTTTGATTATAATTTTATCCGGGAAGAATTTTCCCGCCTGGGTTATACCTATACCCGGAAACAACTTTGCACGAAAAGACTGGCCAGGTTAAGCCTTCCCGGCCTTGGATCCTATAGCCTCGAATCGCTGATCCACCACCTGGGCATCAAGGTAAAACACCGCCACCGGGCATTGGATGATGCTTATGCCGCCTGCGCCGTCATGGATCATATTTTCCGCCTGGAGGAAAACCGGAACAAGGCTATAGAACTCATTCATCAGGGTGTCCGGGAATCCCGCCTTCCCGCCTCCATCAGCCTGGACTACCTGCATGGACTCCCGGAGGCCTGTGGCATTTATTATTTCCACAACCGCACCGGGGACGTGATCTATGTGGGAAAAAGCAAAAACATTAAAGACCGGATCCTGCAACATTTTGCGGACCATTCTCAAAAAGCAACCCACCTGCAGCAACAGGTGGACAGCATCACTTACGAAATTACGGGTAGCGAGCTCCTGGCCTTATTGCGGGAAAATGAAGAAATAAAAAAAATAAAGCCGGAGATAAACCGGGCGCTTCGCAAAAAAGAGCTTCCATATGGTATCTATGCCATTACCGACGAAGAAGGGTTTATCCGCTATGAGATCGACAAACTCAGGCCGGTTGATGAAAACGCCTTGCTGATAAAAAAATTCAGCAGTCCGGCCAACGCCAGGTCCTTCCTTACCGCTGCTGTGGAAAGATACCGGCTTTGTCAAAAACTGACCAGCCTTGAACGGTCCGGAGGCCCCTGCTTTTATTACCACATCGGTAAATGTGGCGGCGCCTGCCTGGGCGAGGAAACGGCAGAATCCTACAATGGGAGGGCCCTGCATCTTCAGGAAAAGCTGGTCTTTCCTCAAAAATCATTCCTCGTCACCGAGTCCGGCCGCAGTCATGGGGAAACCACTCTTTTGTGTTTTCGCAACGGGATTTGTGTCGGATACCAATATATGGATGAATTCAGCAGGAACACGTTGAATGAAGATGACCTGGTTCCCCTCCCGGCCGATGAGGATACTCCTTCGATACTGAGGAATTATTTTTCTAAAAATCCGAGGGTGGTATTGAAGGAATGGCAAGAGATGGATGCTCAAAACAAATAAGAAAAGTTTCTACAATTCCGGGGGTGACCAAAAAGCTCAAATTTTGTCTCCCACAAAGATGCCTGAAGGGCCTCCATTCCCAGCATTGGGCAGCCTGCCCAATGCTGGGGATTGAAATACTCCCTTCGCCCTGCAAGGGCCTCATTTATGCAAACATGCCAATCCTATTTATCAAACTCTTAATCGGTATTATGCATAAGAGACGGATGAATATTAATGCGAATATTGACTGGGTTAACAAAATAATGATGCCCTTGCAGGGCGATCCAACCCGACCTTCCCGAGCATCGGGCTACACGCCCGATGCTCGGGAAATGCCGCCCTTTCAGGGCTGCCCTTTCAGGGCTAACTCACACAATTCGCAGTTTGCACTCCCATGGCATACTGCGCAGTTTTAGGATATCTTTATCTAAGACTGATAAACTTCTTTTGGAACAGCCTCGTGGACGACCCATGGAAGATCTGGGCTTTAACCCCAGGCCGGCATGGGAAATTTTCTCCAGGGCTAAAGCGCTGACTCTATCCCCGGATTAAAAACACAAGGCTAAAGACATTGAAGTGGCCAACCTGCTAACGAACCAACTTGTCAACCAAACGGAATAATCGGTTTTGGATAATTTTTACCCGGTGTAAACCCATATTTCACCTGCTCCTCTTTGCTCAGGGATTCAGGATGGAGGATTTTAGCGTCGGGGAGCCCATCCAGTTCTTTTAGCCATTTGCGGATGAATTGGCCGGAGGGGTCGTATTTTTTAGCGAGGTAAGCCAGGCTGACTGCCTTTTCTTCCCCGGATTCTGGCATCTGGCCTGCTATGGACAACCAGTTGACCCAATTGCTGGCGGCGTCATAATCCACCAGGTTAGCTTCAAACCAATCGGCTCCCAACTGCCAATTGACTTTCAGGGAGGACACCAGGAATCGGCCCACGGCTTCCCGAAGGGGATGTGGCAGGTATCCGGTGGCCCTGAGCGCTT
>CAYOPD010000149.1:0-9691 GCA_964405735.1 uncultured Saprospiraceae bacterium
AGGTAACTCAGGAGAGCAAGAGGAAATACGCGGAACGAGGTGAAATTGAACCGCTAAGCACGCTGCGATCGCAGAGGAACCGCTGAGAAAATATATTAAAAAATTACTCTGCACATCCTCTGCGTCCCCTGTGCTCTCCTCGGTTAATCCTTCACATTCCCCGTGCTCTTTGGGGTTGAAAGGGACTGTAAAAATCAATGAATCCTGTGGAAAAAATAATCGGAACGTTTTTCTTTTTGGGTTTCTCCGGCATCGATCCAGGCATGGATGACCTCCCGGTTTTTAAAATCATAGACTACCCTTTTGGGATAATCGTGGTCCGGGTTTTCGAAAACAAAAATATTATTGTTGGATGAGGTCATCCTGAAGCGGACGGCCCTGCCATCGTTCTGGCCCACGACATTGGGAACATAGAAGACTTCATTATTCTCCCGGACCAGGCGGACCGTCTCCATCAGGGTGGTATCCTTTTCCCGGATCCGGTAGGACCGGCCAGTCATGACATCTTTTGTTGTGGTTTCCCATGTCTCCAGGATTTGTCCCCGGGGGCTATTCATCATCCAAACCCCGGGTAAAAGCAGACCCGGCCAGTCAGAGGCCGGCAGGGAAAATTTAGGATCGGGCTGGGGGAGATGCGCCACCAATTCCACTTCAAGCATGCGATCCGGAACAAACAGTTCTTTGATGCCGATCCAGCTCGCCGCAGGGTAGTCATTATTGTAAAAGGGCTTGCGGATATAACTGTATTTTTTCATGGAGTCGATGCTGGTAGTGAACAGATTTTCTTTAACCACATTGCGGAAGGTAGCGCCAAAGCGCTTCAGGTTGTTTTCCAGAGTGGTGTATATGGATTTCACCTGGGTTGGAAAATTGCCCGGGGCCGTCACCCCGGAGAGATATAAGATGTTTCCTGCCCGGACCACCCCCGCGTAACCATAACTGGTATCCTGGGTGATGATGCCCCAATGAAATTTTTCTTTTTTTATCAGGCCGTCTTGGGCAAATACCGGAGCATTTATGACTGCCAGAGCCAGCAGCCATCCTGTTTTTGAAATGAAAGTCATAAATGGTTTTTTGGGTAAAAATAAATTTTAGTACGGATCAGCTTTACTGAAACAAGGCCGACGCAGCTTGCCATTGTTTTTTGAAGTCCTTATTGCGATAGGCATCCGGATGGCCCTTTTCCGGGTGGGTTTTAAAATAATGATAGAGTTCAATTTGTTTCGGAGAAAGATATACAAAGGGATCTTGGCCCAGGCCCAGGGCGCTGTTGACCCGGCTTGCCTGAAGGGGCAGCATAGGAACAAATTTGAAGGGTGTATGCATCAGGTAATACTGTGGTTGACGGTCAGGTTTGAATCCGGACATACCGGCATCCAGGTCTTGGGTAAAAACGGCATCTGCACAATCTTGTTTCTTGGCTTCGGCCACCAGTTTGGATGCGCTGATCCGCTCCGGGTCAAAGCGGACTCTCACCACTTCGCGTCCCTGGATAAAACCGGGTTCGGTACCCAGAACGCCTTCCAGTCTGCCCAGTCTTTTTTCTCCTTCCCAAAAACAGGACATGGCCAAACTTATTTGACCCGGTTGTTGGACTGCCACATCTTCAAGGGCCAGGCGGAGGTATTGCGGTACAGATTTATCATTCCGGGCAAGGGACGAAATCATATGATTCAGGACCCCGGCCGGTGAATAATTGCCATCCAGTCGGGGGGCCACAGCATTCATATCGGCATCTACGATGCGGACCACAGGATTGTTCCATGAAGGTTCTCCGAACAGTTTGAGTACCCTGGCGTCTTCTCCTCCTTTGTTATTGTGAATGGCCAGGGGAATGAATTCCTGTTCGATGCCTTCGACGATGAGCGGATGGGACAACACTTCGGAGCCGTATCGCTGGCAGGTGATACAACCGGGTATCTCCTGAAAAAGAATAAATACCGGTTTGTTTTTTTGTTTGGCGAGGGAGGCCGCCTGACGGATATCCCTTTGCCATTTTACGGCTCCCAGTTCGACTGGGTTTTGAGCGAAGAGGGGAAGTCCGGCTATCGAAATAAATACAGTAAGGATGAGGATCAATTTCATGGACCGGGGGTTTATTGTTTTTCCCAGAGCTCATTGATTGGATTGCCTGTAGAGCTTTTGCCACCGTGGTACCACTTGCCTTCCTCGAGCCGGGCGTCGAAAGCCAATTGGCTCCCCACCCGGCTGTTGTCCCGTGAGAAAAAGCCGATGAATTCGGTGTATTTGCCATCGGAATAGGTATATTTTCCTCCCCCTGTTCCGAAGAATTGTTTGGTGGAAGGGTTGATGGCTACCCATTGGAAGCGCGTTGCGCTGTTTATTTTCAGGGTTTTCCTTGGGCCGGGTTGCATGGGATTCATATTTCCATCGTTGCCCGCCCTGGCTGTTATTCTCCAGCAGCCGGCGAGCGGGGCGGCCCCCTCATCCACCCGGGTCCAGGTGACTTTAGCCTCGTGTTCCAGGGTTAGCTTATTCCCGGAAAGGGTCATGTTTTGAGGAATGTCTGTGCCAATGGCAGTTGAATCTTTTGTATCAAATTCAAGGCGCAGGATGCATTTTCCTCCTTCTATTCGGTAACTGCCTCCGTAAGTCCGTATAAATTGCGGATGGGTTTCATTATAGACTGCGATCGCCATGTATTGGTCTGCCACGATCATCATGGCCGTTTCCCCGGGATCGCCCTGACCGGTCAGTTGCCATGCCCCCTGTATCTGGCCCGTCTGGGCAATGGACCACAGGGGTAAACAAAGGATAATGAATCTCAGGATTTTCATAGGTTGAATAATAAGTAGGGATAAAAGTCTGCTAAAGTTATAGGAATTTATCCAACGATTTGATAATGCGGCCCCGAAGACAACCAGTGCAATTAAGCCTTTGTTATTTTGTGCAAAATTCAAAATGATGTTAAAACCTTCCTTTCATATTTTATGTTGCCTGGGCCTTCTGGCTTCATGCAAATCCCCCAAATCCAATGAGGAACTGGTGCAGCAGGCCCCGGATACTCCTACTGTGAAAACACATAAACTGGTTCAGAAATGGGAAACGGATACCATCCTGAAAGTACCTGAGTCGGTGCTTTACGATGCTAAAAACAAGGTATTGTATGTGGCGAATATGGATGGAGAGGCCTGGGCAAAAGACGGGAAAGGTTCCATAGCGAAAGTCGGGCTCGACGGAACCATCATTCAGGCTGAATGGGTGAAAGGCCTCCATGCCCCCAAAGGCATGGGTTTGTGGAATGACCGGCTCTTTGTAGCCGACATTACCCAGATCGCCGTCATAAATATTTCAAGCGGTGTCATCGAAGGATCCATCCGGGTGGCCGGTTCCAAAGGCCTGAACGATCTTTCCCTGGACGCCTCAGGTGTGATTTATGTCACAGATTCCGAGGGCAAGCGCCTTTACCGGGTGGAAAACAACTCTGCTACCATAGTTCTGGATTCTCTTGAAGGCCCCAATGGTGTGTTGGTTCGTGGAGCGGATCTTTTTATCCTCAATGCCGGAGCCATGTACAAAGTCAATAAAAACAAATCCCTGTCCATGATCACGGATGGCCTGGAAGGAGGCGCCGACGGGATCGAAAACGTGAAAGAAGACGACTTTATCCTCTCCTGCTGGACCGGTACCCTCTGGTACCTTAATGGCGATGGCAGAAAAGAAATGGTTTATGATGGCAAATCCCTGGGAAAAAACACGGCCGATATCGGTCTGGACCCGGTTTCCAAAATGGTGTATGTACCCACTTTTTTCAAAAACTCGGTAATCGCTTTTGAGATTGTGGAGGAATAGGATCGGATTTGAGCTGTCAGCTTTGAGCGATCAGCTATCAGAGATCAGCTATCAGCTATGGGTTCTCTTTATAACCTTCTACCTTAAGGACTTGCCAACTGTCTACACAATTGATACTCTATCTGCTTCCGCAAACCCCTGGTCCCTGAAAGGGGGGCTGCCGCACCCATGAGCAGAGAGCAAGGAGTACACTAAACTTCCAACATTCGAACTGACAAACTGACAAACTGACTACTGACTACTGACCACTATCTTTGGATTCAGCCAATATGAAAACTATTCTATCTTTTTTTTTATGCAGTGCCTGCATATTCAATTTGCCCGCGCAGACGGTCCGGCCAGGACCGGACTGGATGATCAGGGAGGTCGACCTTCGGGGTAGTATGATTCCTATGGACGCAAAACCAGTAGTAGCTTTTGAAGTGAACAATACCTATTATGAATCAGGTGATCCAAAGGTTCCTATGCAACTGAGATGGTTGGCCGGAGATAACATTGCAGAGATTCATTTCATCAATTCAGGGAAGGATACCCTGACCTTAAAAAATGTGCTTCCACTGGGCCAGGACAAAGACCTGGTTCATATCACGGGGGCGGGGGACCATTATCTTTCACGTACTCACCTTTTCGTTCCCGGTTATTCCCCGGTCAACGTAATTGTGCCGGATAATGCATGGAACCTGGGATACGCATCCATGCCTTTAAACGGACGGCTCAGCTTATATGCCTTAACCCGAAGGAAATCCCAGGATAAAGCTTTGCGGAGACGTTTTGAAACCGTGCTTTTCCCCGGGGGATCCGTGATCTACGATTACCATGTGGACACTTTTTCCGGCGTTTGGCAGGAGGGACTCAGGGCCTGTTTCCAGGACCGCAAACTATATGACCTGGCTACGTTCAACGATTCCCTCTACCGGCGCCCGGACCTTCAGTGGATCCGTACGGCTAAAATGATGCACCTCATCATGGGCTGGGATCAGAAACTTTATGACCGCAGGCAGGGCAGGTATGTGCTCCGGGATTTTATTCAAAAAAGCAAAGCCTGGTACGGAGGCGATGATGTGATCGGGATCTGGCCCACCTGGCCGGCTCTGGGCATTGATCCCCGCAATCAATGGGACCTTTTCCGGGATATGCCCGGTGGTATTAAAGCGCTTCGACGGCTGTCTGAGGATTGTCACCAGGAAGGGGTTCGGTTTTTTATTAGCTATAATCCATGGGATGAAAGCACCCGCAAAGAAGATCACCTCAAAGGCATGGCTGACCTGGTATTGAATACCGATGCCGACGGAGTGGTGCTGGATACACGGGGGAGCAGCAGCAAAGAACTGCAAACAGCCGCGGACGAAGTCAGGGCGGGAGTGATCATGTACAGTGAAGGCATGGCGGTGCCGGCAGACATGGAAAACATCATAGCGGGGCGGGTGCACAATGCTTTATATTACCCGCCGGTATTAAATCTCAATAAACTGATCCAACCTGAATTCGGAATATTCCGCGTGGCTGAATTATTCAAAGAGCCGGTGCGGAGGGAGATCCATACCTCCCTTTTTAATGGATATGGCATTGAGTTCAATATCTTTCATCCAGGCAATCCGGAGGGTCTGGAAGAACAATATAAATATATAGGCCGTTCATTGCGCGTCCTCCGGGAGCACACGACCCTGTTCAACGGTAATGACTGGACTCCGCTATATCCTTCATTTAAAAATGGGGTGCTGATCAACCACTGGCCGGGAAAAGGAAAAGAAATATACACTATATATAACAGCTTGCCTTCCGGTTACCGGGGAATGCTGTTTGAATCCATGTCCGGCAGGGGCCATTGGGTCGATCTCTGGAATCATAAAGCGCTGGATCCGGAAACGGTAAATGGCAGAAAAAGCATTTCCCTCGAACTTGAACCATATCCCCAATCCTGGCAAGGCACCAATAACGAAGGGTCCATGGGAGTAGTTGCCCGGTTTGATGATTTGCTGAAAGTCCGGCTGCACCGGGGAGACCTGCTTGATCTTGGGGCCTATGCCGGCTCAAAGATCCTGGTCTGGGCGGGACCGCCGTCTTATTCAAAAATCCCTTCAAGATTGGATATCCGGTCACAGACCATCAACCTGACTACGATCTTCCCTGGGCATGAAGGGGATTATGTGATTCAATTGTTTGATTCCCTTGAACTGATTGACGAAAGGATCGTGAGCATCGCTCCGGCCACGGCCCGATATATTACTACAACCGGAAGATCCAGCCGTCATGACCTCAGTCCGGAAATGGTGGAAATCCCAGCAGATACCTTTACCTTTTATTCCAGCCACGGAGATGATTTTATTCCTTATCCTTCCTGGTCCGAAGGCAGCCTCCACGCCATACCTTCCTTTTATATGGACCGGCATCCCGTCACCAATAAGGAGTATGAAACCTTCATAGTCAAGTCAAAATACAAACCCAAAAACCGGGAGGGATATTTAAGACATTGGGAAAAGGGGAAACCGCCCGCTGGCCTCGAAAACCATCCGGTGGTCTACGTATCCAGGGAAGACATCCAGGCTTATTGTGCATGGGCCGGCAAGCGCCTGCCGACAGAAATCGAATGGCAATACGCGGCGCAAACTTCCAAAAGGAATCAATGGCCCTGGGGCAATGAGGCCGGCATTCAAGGGATGAAGGCAGAAGTCATCACCGAGACCCTCACCCATACCACCTTTACCAGTTTCGATTCCACCCTGGCCAATCCGGGCAATGGAAAACCTGATCCGGTGGGCTCTTATCCCAAAGGCACCAATCCATTTGGCCTTACCGACCTGGTGGGATCCGTCTGGCAAATGACCGCTGACCATTATCGGAGCGGTTCCTATGAATACCTCATTCTGAAAGGCGGTAGCTATTACAAACCCACTGCTTCCTGGTGGTATGTGCAGGGCGGTCCGCAAGCCCTTCCCTGGAAACAAATGCTGCTCCTGGTCGATCAGGGATTTGAGAGGAAAGCAACGGTGGGGTTCAGGTGTGTGAGAGACAAGGAGTGAGAGAGAAAGGAGCAATTCCTGGAAAAAGATGGTTTTCGCTATGTTGAGCCATTAATTTATCGCAAAAGATTACTCAGTTTGCTGTTATTAAAAACTGGCTTTTAAGATATTTCATAAATAAATAAAGTGTTTAAATCCAAGGAGCAGAAGGTGCAACTAAAATATTAAACTATTGTCCCTTAATTAAAAGGAGTATGGTTTACAATCATATCAAAATTGCACGCAGACGACTGTTAAAGAGCAAAGTTTCTTCATTTATTAATATTGGAGGGTTGGCCGTTGGTATGGCGGTAGCCATGTTGATATCCTTGTGGATATTCGATGAACTTTCATATAACAAGTACCACAAAAGTTATAATCGAGTAGCCCGGGTATTGCGTCAAATTACATTAAACACCGGACAAACTTATACAGGTTTACATAATCCATTGCCCATGAGCAGTGCCCTCCGGCTTTCTCACGGCGAAGACTTCGAATTGGTAGCCGCTTCAACGTTTACGGAGGATCATATCCTCGCATTTGGGGAAAATAAATTCAATCAATCCGGTAATTTCATCGAGCCCGAAGGCCCGGAATTATTGAGCCTGCAGATGATTCAGGGCAGCCGCGATGGATTGAAAGATATCCATTCCATACTTCTTGCGGAATCTGTAGCGAAAAAATTGTTCGGGAACCGGGAAGCGGTTAATCAGATAATCAGAATAGATAACCAGTCAGATTTAAAAGTGGCTGGAGTATATAAGGAATTGCCTTTTAATTCAGATTTCAAAAAACTGGGTTTTGTGGCGACTTTGGATTTTTATGCTTCGACCCGTCCCTGGATGAAGCGAGATGATTGGCAGAGTAATGTCATCCAGGTATTGGTTCAACTTTCTCCCAATGTGGATTTGGACAAAGTTTCCAATAAAATAAGGGACATTATGCCGAAAAATCCGGGGCAACAGGTCGCGGTGCCGGTAATCCGTTTTTTCCTCCATCCCATGAAGAAATGGCATTTGTATGAGGAATTTAAGCAAGGCGTAAATACAGGCGGAAGGATTCAGTTTGTCCGGTTATTTGGAATCATTGGTGTATTCATCCTTTTACTGGCATGTATCAATTTTATGAATTTAAGTACCGCAAGGTCAGAGAAATCAGCCAAGGAAGTAGGTATCCGGAAATCTATCGGATCATTAAGGATACAATTAATAAGCCAGTTTTTGAATGAATCCTTATTGGTAGCGGCTTGCGCATTTGTTTTATCGATTGGATTGGTATTGCTTATTTTACCCTGGTTTAATCAATTGGCGAATAAGGAGATCCGGATATTGTGGACTTCTCCCATATTTTGGCTGGCGGCAATAGGTTTTACATTTCTAACCGGTTTAATTGCCGGTAGCTATCCGGCCATTTATTTATCCTCGTTTGAACCGGTGAACGTTTTGAAAGGTACATTTAAAGCTGGCCGCTTCTCAGCTGTTCCCCGTAAGGCCCTGGTGGTTTTGCAATTTACAGTGTCCGTCGCCCTGGTTATTGGAACCTTGTTGGTCTATCGCCAGGTCCAATTCACCAAAAACAGATCTCTGGGCTATAATACTGATCGATTGATTTATCTATCCCTTAAAACCAAAGAAATCCATGAACACATCCATGCCGTTCGCAATGAATTGATTTCAACAGGCGCAGTCATTGAAATAGCGGAATCTAATGGATTTATAAGCCGGGAAGGCCCTAATTGGGGAGGATATCAATGGAAGGGAAAAGACCCTAACCTGATGGATAATTTTGTGGCAGATTGGGTGAGCTATGAATATGGGAAAACGGTGGGGTGGCAATTTGTAGCCGGCAGAGATTTTTCAAAAGAGTTTGCGACAGATTCATCAGCTTATATTATTAATGAAGCCGCCGCAAAATACATGAACCTGGAGAACCCCGTGGGTGAATATGTAAGGACGGGCGATGGCAAATCGTTTAAGATCATTGGGGTCATTAAAGATGTAATTGCGGATTCTCCATATAAACCGGTGAGGCCGACATTTGCTTCCATTCTTCAATGGCCGGGCGGAGCTTTATCCATCCGGTTAAATTCCAGGATTCCGGTTCATGAAGCCCTGGCTAAAATTGAACCGGTTTTTAAAAAGCATGCCCCGGCGATGCCATTTGATTACAAATTTGCGGACGAAGAATATGCTGCAAAATTTGAAGCGGAACAACGTATAGGAGCGTTGTCTGGCTTTTTTTCCATACTTGCTGTCCTGATCAGCTGTATGGGTTTATTTGGCCTTGCATCCTATGTCGCAGAACAACGAACAAAGGAGATCGGAGTACGTAAAATTTTGGGGGCCTCCGCATTCAATCTTTGGCAAATGATATCCGGGGAATTTTTAGTTCTGGTGGTGTGGTCTTGTTTGATTGCCGTTCCTATAGCTTATTATTTCCTTCATGGATGGTTGCAAAACTATGAATACCGGACCGAGATATCGTGGTGGATCTTCGCCTTTGCGGTTATTGGAGCGCTGTCCATTACACTCCTAACAGTCAGTTTTCAAGCGATCAAAGCAGCGTTGATTAATCCTGTTAAATCGTTGAGAACCGAATAGAAAAAGGTAAAAAGGTAAAGGGGTAAAGAGGTAAAAGGGATGTATGCATAAAAGAATAAAATGAAATGTAAAAAATGTATGGCCCTGGGGCGGGGAGGCCGGCATTGAGGACCTGAAATCGGAATTCATCACCGGAACCCTTACCCATGCCACTTTCACCGGTTTCGACCCACCGCTTCCCGGTGGTATGTGCAGGGCGGTCCGCAGGCTCTTTCCTGGAAAAAGAGGCTGTCCTGGTCGACCAGGGATTTGAGAGGAAAGCGAAGGTAGGATTCCGGT
>CAYOPD010000150.1:0-9505 GCA_964405735.1 uncultured Saprospiraceae bacterium
TGTGAATTTATAACAAGTTAAATTTTAGGCAAAGTTTTTGCAACTGAAAAATTATAGGGATAAGTATTACGAATGAAATGGTTTAATTTTTTTTCACAGGAGTTGGCGATAGACCTCGGAACTGCCAATACCCTGATCATGCAGAACGATCAGATAGTGATCGACGAGCCTTCCATTGTGGCCATCAACCGCAAAACCGGTGAAACCATCGCGGTCGGGTCCCGGGCGATGCAAATGCATGAAAAAACCCACGAAAACATCAAGACGGTCCGACCGCTGAAAGATGGCGTGATCGCTGATTTTCAGGCGGCGGAGAAACTGATAGAAGGCCTGATCAATATGATCGGTACCAAAAGAAGTTTTTTCACCCACCTCAAAATGGTGATCTGCATCCCCTCCGGGATCACCGAAGTGGAAAAGCGGGCGGTGTTTGATTCGGCCGACCACGTGGACTCCAAGGAAACCTACCTGATCCATGAACCCATGGCCGCGGCCCTGGGGATCGGCCTGGATGTGGAAGAACCCGTGGGCCATATCATCATCGATATCGGCGGAGGCACCACGGAGATAGCCGTGATCGCCATGTCGGGCATTGTGACCGACCAGTCGATCCGCACAGCCGGCGATGAATTTAACTACGATATCATGGAGTACATGAAACGTGCCCATAATATCCTGATCGGGGAAAGGACGGCTGAACAACTAAAGATCAACGTGGGCTCTGCACTAAAACAGCTTGAAAACGCACCGGAAGATTACCCGGTAAACGGCCGTGACCTGATGACCGGCATCCCCAAACAGATCACCATCGGGCATACCGAGATAGCCACCGCCCTCGATAAATCCATTGCTAAAATCGAAGATGCCATCCTTAAAGCGCTGGAATCGACTCCTCCGGAGCTGGCCGCCGACATCTATAAAAACGGCCTTTACCTGACTGGTGGAGGCGCCTTGCTGCGAGGCCTGGACAAAAGGATTTCTGCCAAAACCAAATTACCGGTAAAGGTGGTGGATGACCCGCTTCGCGCCGTCGTGCGTGGTACCGGGCTTGCTTTAAAAAACTCAGACCGTTATTCTTTTTTGATTGACAGGAAAAGTGTCTGATCTTTGAGGCCGGAATATGCAAAATCTCTTTGCTTTTTTTTACCGGTATGCCTTTGTCTTTTTGTTTCTCATCCTGGAATTTGTCAGCATCCGCCTGATCGTCAGCCGGAATGAAAATCAGCGTGCCATTTTCCTCAATTCTTCCAGTCTCATCGTCGGATCCCTTTATGAAAAAATGGACGGGATAAAAAAATATTTTGGACTGCGGCAGGCCAATGCCACCCTGGCCGAAGAAAATTCAAGGCTGAAAAACCAGTTGGCCAACCTGCTGAATTATACCCCTGGCATATTGGATTCCGTCACCGATACGGCATACCATCAAAGGTTTGTGATGCATTCCGCCCAGGTGGTCAACAATTCCATTGAACGCAGAAACAACACCATGACCATCAACAAAGGAGCCCGGGACGGCATCGACAAATACGCTACCGTGATCGAACCCAACGGCATCGTTGGTTTTGTAACCCACCTGGGCAACCGGTATGCCACGGTAATGTCCATCCTCAATTCCAATTCCAGGGTCAGCGCCATGGTCAAAAGAACCTGGACCAGGGGCAACCTGGTTTGGCCGGGTTTCTCTCCCCTGATCATGAATGTGGAGGCGATTCCAAAACATGCCGATGTCCGCGTGGGGGATACCATTGTCACCAGCAGTTTTTCCCACTTTCCTGCCGGCCATCCGGTAGGAGAAATCACCAAAGCGACCATTGAGCCAGGAGAAAATTTTTATATCATTGAAGTCCGCCTTTTTAATGACCTGGCCCGAACCAACCACGTCTATGTGGTCAACGACCTGCATAAGAACGAAATCGACAGCCTCAGCCAATTTAATACCCAAAAATGAACTCCATCTGGTTTAGGCATGGTTTGCGGCTGGTTCTCCTGTTTTTTTTCCAGGTGCTGGTCCTCAAGCAGGTTCATCTCAACTGGGGCGATTTTAATTACATTTCGATCGTCCTCTATCCGCTCTGGATTCTCTTGCTTCCCACGCAAACCGCCCGATGGATCCTGGTTGCAGGCGGTTTCCTGACCGGGCTCGGGGTGGATTGGTTTTACGACTCTCCGGGGGTACATGCCAGCGCGGCCACCTTCACCGGCTTCATCAGGCCATTCATCCTGTCTTATCTCGAACCCCGCGGTGGTTACAACCGGGTCCCCATCCCGAGCAAAGCCCACCTGGGGCTCAATTGGTTTGTGACTTATGCAAGCATCATGATGATCGGTTACCTCTTCGTTTATATTGCCATGGAAGTGTTTACACCGGCCTTATTAGGAACCATCCTGGTCAAAACCCTGTTCAGCTTTATCATGTCCATCCTCATGGTCCTTCTGTATATGTTTATCTTTGATCCTAAATGAAAGGCAACGCGAAACAGGTCATTGAGGCCACCGTACTGGTCCTTGCAGGGATCCTGCTGTTTCAGGCCTTTTATATCCAGTTCCTGGACAAGGATATCCGCAGAAAAGCCCAATATGCTGCCCTCGAAAAAGTGGTGAGCTATCCTGCACGGGGAGCAATCTATGACCGCTACGGTAAATTGCTGGTTTACAACAACCCGGTGTACGACATCGAAGCCCTCTACCGGAAAATAGATAAAAATATGGATACCTCCCGGTTCTGCCAGTTGCTGGGTATCGACAAATCCACTTTCATTTCGGAACTGAATAAAGACTGGTCAAACAAACAATTTTCAAAAAGCAAACCTTTCCCTTTTATAAAACGGGTGCCTGTGGACCAGTTTGCCGCTTTCCAGGAAATGATGCATGAATTCCCGGGATTCTCCGCCCAGCTCAGGTACATCCGCGGTTACCCCAGGCCGATAGCGGCCCATGCCATGGGTTATATCAGTGAAGTGGACCCTGCGGAAATAGAAAAATCAAACGGGGTTTACGAACGCGGAGACTATAAAGGCACAAGCGGCATAGAAAGAGCCTATGAAAGTCAATTGAAGGGGGATAAGGGATATAAATACCTCCTCAAAGACAATGTCGGGGTCACAGTGGGTTCTTACCAGAACGGGGCCCTGGACTCCGCCGCCCATAGCGGGGACGAACTGATGGTTTCCCTGGATGCCGACCTCCAGGAGTATGGGGAAAGGCTGATGCAAAATAAAAGGGGCTCCGTGGTTGCCATCGAACCGTCCACGGGTGAAATCCTCTGCCTCATCAGCGCGCCCACCTATAATCCGAATCTGCTCACCGTGGACCGGGACCGCGGCAAATATTTCTCAGCCCTGGTGCAGGATACCCTTAAACCGCTTTTCGACCGAACCGTCCAGGCGCAATATCCTCCGGGCTCCATATTCAAGACCGTTGTAGCTCTTGCCGGCTTGCAGATGGGCGTGCTTGACCCCAACAAGGGCACCCATTGCGGGGGATCCTATACCCTCGGCAGGGTGTATAAATGCAGCCATATCCATTATGATCCGCGCAACCTGGGTGATGCCCTTGAACAATCCTGCAACGTCTATTTCTACCAGAAGATCCAGGACATCATGAATAAATACGGTGCGGACAAGCCGGGTAAAGGCCTGGATGAATTTGCAGAATATATGAGGCAATTTGGCCTGGGTAAAATGCTGGGCATGGATTATTTCAATGAACTGCCCGGCACCATCCCCACCGACGCCTATTACAAAAGACATTATTACCGGCTGTTCAGGGACTCCACCTGGAAAGCAGCTTATGAGATTTCCATCGGGATCGGCCAGGGTGTGATTCAGCTCACTACCGCCCAGATGGCCAATCTCTGCGCAGCCATAGCCAACCGCGGTTATTGGATCACACCGCATTTTTACAAAGGAGTGATCAAAAATCATAAACTGCAGCCTCAGGATAAATTCGTCGAAAAACATAAAATCAATATAGATCCCCGGCATTTTGAGATCGTAATCGATGGTATGGAAAGGGCCGTACTGACCGGAACAGCGCGCGTAGCCCAACTCAAAGGGATTGAAGTTTGCGGCAAAACAGGAACCGCCCAGAATCCACACGGGGCGGATCATTCCGTATTCTGCGCGTTTGCACCGAAAGTCAATCCAAAGATCGCCATCGCGGTCATCGTAGAAAATTCCGGGTTTGGTTCGACCTATGCGGCCCCTGTGGCTTCCCTGCTGATGGAGAAATACATCAATGGACATATCGATTCATCCCGGCACTGGCTAGAAAAACGCACCCTGGAACAGGACCTGATCCACAAACCTCAGCCCGCACCTTCCACCAAACCCTGAATTCCCGGATGATCGTATCAGCTATCGTGGCCATGAACCAGCATTCGGCTATAGGTGTCAAAGGGCAGATCCCCTGGTACCTCCCGGCTGACCTTAAGTATTTCAGGAAGACGACCACCCCGCATCATGTTATCATGGGAAGGCAAACCTTTGAAAGCATCGGCAAACCCCTTTCCAACAGGATCAATATCATTCTCACCCGCGACCCCTTTTACCTGAGTACCGGTTGCATCATCGCGCATTCCATTGGGGAAGCCCTTGAAATCGCGGCAGATCATGGGGAGACAGAAGCATTCATCATGGGTGGCGCTCAAATCTACCAATCAGCCCTCGGCCTTTTGGATAAACTCTATATCACCCGCGTCGATCTGGAAGTACCTGACGCCGACGCATTTTTTCCTGCCCTCGATTACAAGGAATGGGGATTGATATCCTCAGCCTCATTTGCAGCAGATGAAAAAAATAAATGGCCGTATTGTTTTGAGGTGTATGGAAAGTTGGTCAGTTAGTCAGTTTGCCAGTTAGTCAGTTGCTGGCTGGTTCACATCTGTTTCAACTTATTCACTTTTTCCTTTGCTGCCCCTACCTTGTCAGCCTGAGCTTCAATTGCGGATTGGGTGCTTTTCTGGTCTTCTTCGTTTTTCAGAATATTCTTTTCCGCTTCTTTTATTTTTTCGTTGGCGCGCTCGATCTCCTTGTGATAGTCTTCATTATCTTTTTTGAGCTTTTTCATGTCGGCATCGAGTTTTTTCAAGTCTTTCTCTACGGCGGCGAGTTCATCCTCCGCCTGGCTGACTTTGACCTGCTGACCGAACTTTTCAAGGAGTTTTCCGGCTTCTTCGTATTCACGGGGATAGGTACCTGCGCTGATATAAGCCGTACCGAGGTCTATCCACATGTTTACCGTGGCCTGGTTGCCGGCGCTTTCGATCCGGGTATAGATGTCGATGGGCGCTCCATTGGCAATGCTGGCGACCTGAGCATCATCGCTGTACCATTCATTTGATTTTTTATCCTTTTTGGTTTTACCTTTATAGGCTTTGATAAACTCCTTGTACACTTCGTCTGCGTAATCGGCGGAGACGTCGGGAATGGTCAGGGTGAGACTGGTTTGCTGGCCTTTGCTCATCACTTTCGAAGTTTCCATTACCTGGGCTTTTGCGGAACCAGCCAGGATCAAGACCATAAAAACTAAGACAGAAGTTATTTTCATAAAATTTGGTTAAAATGTACTTATATCAATATAATTTGTTTCTAAATAGTTTCAGGGGGCACATATTTTAATACCTTTTTTAATGACGGATAGGCGAGCCGGAAAGTTACCCAACAATTCCCCTTCGGCTTCAATTTTTATGACTTCACCGGGCCCGGCCTCCAGGAGCAGGGATTCGGTGGCGAAATGGATGACCTTGGGGTGGCGGATGATTTTACCGGAATAAAACAAATGGCTCAGTAAAAAAACCTGCAGTTTTGAAACCGGCCTGACAGCGGTCAGGGCGAGCAGGCCGCTTTGCGGATGCGCATGCGGTACCAGGTGAAGCCCTCCACCGGAATAAGGGCATATGCCAATATTGATGGTATAAAAACGGTCCGTTTCCTGGCCACCCGGCCAGGTGATCCGGCTGGTTTGTAAGCGGTAGGAAAAAAGACAGCGGAAAATAAACCATAGGTACTGAAGGCCTCCGGCACTCATTTTTTTCTTCCGGCCTTCTATAAAATCCACCACATAAGCGTCGTAAGCCGCTCCTGCAACATTGTTGAACACTTGTTTTTTTTCCTGCCCCTGGTCGTCTGTGTATATGATCTGGCCCAGGTCGTGGTCGTGAATATGCCTCCCTTTAACCATTTCCAGCCAGTCGTGAACCCGATGGGGAATTTTCCAATACCTGGCCCAATCATTGCCCGTTCCCAGCGGGAACATGGTGAAGGCTGTTTTACCGCTTTGCATGCCACTGTCCACCATCCCATTCACCACCTGGTGCGCCGTACCGTCGCCCCCGAAACCAACGATCAGCGCCGGCTCTTCCTTCATGGCCTGGCATGCCAGTTCCCGGGCATGATCTTTTCTGGACGACCAGCGGATATCGTGTGGAATACCGGCTGATTTTAATGTTTCAGCCAGGTGTGGCCAGGCTCTTAAAGTACGCCCCTTGCCTGCCTCCGGATTGCCAATGAATACAAGAGGACCCATGCAGCACAAGGTAGGGAGAAATTTTGCGGAGTGGGGTCGGAATGTCGGACTTAAAACCGGTAAACGACCACTCCCTTGAGGAAAAAAGGGGTACCCGGGGTGAAATGAAGCTCTGAAACGGCCTGGCCTTCATTAAACAGCCGGCTAGTGGTGTCAAATTGAGCCTGATTCCATTCCCGGTTTAAGAGGTTTTCAACGGTGAATCCCAGTTCCATTTTCTTAAAAACATACATGGCCGAGGCATCCAGAATGGTATAGCCTTTGGCCCGGATGGAATTGGATTCATTTGCCGGTCTGTTGTCCATGAGCCGGTAGCGGATGCTCGCGTTGATGCCCCGGTCCTGTTTGTATTGCAGGCCGCCGGTGCTGGTGACCCTCGGTGCAAGAGGTATAAAATCCTCTCCTTCCGGAGCCCCGACCAGCCTGCCACGGTTGACATTAAAATCCGCATCCGCAAACCAATTTTTAGCTGCCTGGACCCTTACTCCGAAATCAATTCCCATTCTATAAGTGGGAAGGTTAGTTTCCACCACGCCTTCGTCTCCTACATAGACCAATTCACTTTGAGAATGCAAGGCCCACAAGGCCATTTGCAGCAGGACTTTGCGGCCAAGCTTTAATTCGGTGCCGGCTTCGTATCCCAGGGCTTTTGGAAGGCTGTTTTCGGTCTGTCCGAGAACCACGGACCGGGCATCATTGGAATGAAAGCCCAGGCCGGACTTGATAAAAAACCGGCTCATGGGATTGGCCTGGTAATAAAGGTTTAGTTTCGGGCTCAGGCGGCTGATCAGGCGCTCCGTGCTTTCGGAGGCCCCCGTTTCCTTGAATGCAAAAGAAAAAAAGTCCAGCCTGGTGCCTGCATTCAGGGTCCAGCGGCGGTCGATTTCAAGGCTGAAGTCTGCATAGGCTCCGGCATTGAGTTGGGATACCCTGCCGCTCACCAAAGGCTCCAGATCCTCACGCCTCGTGGAATGAAACAAGCTTACTCTGGTACGGTCATATCGTGAAGACAAACCAAAATGGCTGACCAGGCTTCTGCCCCATAAGTGTGCGTTGTGATGATAAGAGCCCAGATAACCCAGGATGGACCGGTGATCGGTCTGGTGAATTTCATCACCCCTGACCGGGTCATTCAGAAAAAAAGTAAAATTGGAAAAAAGGCTGAAATCGTAATTGGTGTAAAACAACTGGTGTTTCATCAGGCCATTTCCGGGCATCGAGGTGCTGAGCATTGCGTTGAGGTTCTTTCTGGCAGTATTTCCCCCTTCAAAAGAATCGACTTGCCCATACCTTGAAATCTGGCCGGAGAGGACGGCCCTTTCGGGAATTTGACCCGAACCGTTCCATTCGGCGGAAAAGGCCGAACCGGATACTTGCAGGTAGCTCCGATCTGAAACCCGGCCATGATATTTGGCAAACAAATTATACCGGTGGAATTTTTGCCTTTTATCAAAATAGGAATCCGTATAGACGTATTCCGCTGCCGCATAGGCATGCTGCTCCTTATTGGCCGCGGCACCGGGCAGGAGGTCAAAGAGGCCCACCAACCGGGCCGTGTTGAACATACCTGCTTCCGCCTTCACCAGGTTGCGGTCCAAACCATTTTTGGTCATAAACTCACCCGTGCCGGAAGTGGAGAAGTCCCCAAACCTGGTCGTATAGGGCCCTTTGTACACCGAAAGCCGGTCAATGGTCTCCGGGATCACAAAATGAAAATCGGCATAACCTTGTCCATGTGCATGGGACACCATATTGACTGGCATACCGTCCACTGCGATATAAAAATCAGTTCCGTGGTCGCTGTCAAAACCCCGCATGAAGATCTGTTCCGCTTTGCCGCCACCGGCATGTTGGGCGATGAATAATCCCGGAACCAATTGCAGCAGGTCCTGGGCAGAATTCACGGGTCGGAGAAGTTTGTCCAGCGCGCTAAAACTGCGCGGCAGGGCCCCGGCTTCAGAAGACTCAATCACCACTTCATGGAGTTCAATCGCGCCGGGCTGGAGTTGAATGTCCAATTCTTGCGGACCTTCCACCTGGATTGCCAGCGAAAGGAATTCATAACCCAGAGCCCGGACTTCAAAGGTGTATTTGCCCGCAGGAACAGGGTCCAGGCGGTAAAAGCCCAGTTCATCGCTAAGGGCATAAATCCCCTCTTTCTCATGGATCCGGATCTGGGCATCGCTAATGGGAAGGCGGCTGGTTTTATCGACGATTTTACCAAAGATCCCCCCTTCCCGGTTTTGAGCAGGCAGCCAGGATCCGATCATCACTAATACATTTAGGCTTACCATCCGGTATAACAAATTCATAGGACAGATTTTTACCTGGTGCAAAATTACCGCAAAAGGGGGATCCCTTTTCACCTGTTTTGGGTGACCGGGCATCGTATTCCGGCATTATTTTCCTGGAGGGCCTTTCCACCATGGCCGGAATTCGACTAAGCCACTCCCGGACTAAATCCTATTTTTGAAACTACAAGTCCTAACCATGAAACCGCTTAGTCTGGTATTTTCTTTGCTTAGCCTGCCCCTTTTTTCACAACAGAGCCCCTCCACTATTTTCGGCTTTCACCAGCAATATCTGGAGACCTCCATCGCCTCTAAAAAATTCAAACACCGCGTGATCGACTCACTGATCCGGCAAATCGCCATGGTCCCGGCTTTTGAGGTTAAAACAGCCGGCCAATCTTTTTTGGGAAAAAACATTTATCTCATCAGGGCGGGAACGGGCAGCAGGCGGGTGCTCCTCTGGAGCCAGATGCACGGCGACGAATCCACCGCCACCATGGCCCTGATGGACCTTTTTAATTATCTGAAGGATGAAACCCGTCCGGACCGAAAGATCCTGCTGGATCAATGCACCCTTTATTTTGTTCCCATGCTCAATCCTGACGGAGCTGACCTTTTTGTGCGCCGTAACGCCCAACAAATCGACATCAACCGGGATGCGCTTTTTTTACAAAGCCCCGAAGGCCGGC
>CAYOPD010000151.1:0-9130 GCA_964405735.1 uncultured Saprospiraceae bacterium
TTTCGTAATAGATGATGGACTCGAGTTTTTTGGACGAAAGCCCGAGGAGGTAACCGATCTTATTAGGAAGGGATTTAAAAAACCAGATGTGCACCACGGGCACGACCAGTTTGATATGCCCCATCCGTTCACGGCGTACTTTTTTCTCTGTAACTTCCACTCCGCACCGGTCGCAGACAATGCCTTTGTACCGGATCCTTTTATATTTACCGCAGTAACACTCGTAATCTTTGACGGGGCCGAAAATCCGTTCGCAGAAGAGCCCATCCCGCTCCGGTTTGTAGGAACGGTAGTTGATGGTCTCCGGTTTCAGGATTTCCCCATAAGACCTTTCCAGGATATCATCCGGTGAGGAAAGGCTGATGGTGATGCTGTCAAAATATTTTGGATGTTTGCTGCTTTTCTTTTTAAATGGCATAAACCAAATGATTTAAGAATGATTAAACAATTCCTGATTATTCAAATTTTACTTCCAGGGCAAGGCCTTGCAACTCGTTGATCAACACGTTGAAGGACTCGGGTATATTGGGCTCCGGCATGTTTTCGCCTTTGACGATCGCTTCGTAGGCTTTGGCCCGTCCGATGATATCGTCTGACTTCACCGTAAGCAATTCCTGCAGGATATGGGAAGCGCCATAGGCTTCCAGCGCCCAGACTTCCATCTCCCCAAAACGCTGGCCCCCAAACTGGGCTTTACCGCCCAGCGGCTGCTGCGTAATGAGGCTATAGGGCCCGATCGACCTGGCGTGCATTTTATCGTCCACCATGTGCGACAGTTTCAGCATATAAATCACACCTACCGTTGCCTGCTGATGGAAGCGGTCACCGGTTTCCCCATCGTAGAGATAAGTTTGACCGTATTGTGGAAGATTGGCTTTCTCGATATAGGATTCGATTTCTCCCAGGCTTGCCCCGTCAAAAATGGGTGTGGCAAATTTTACGCCCATTTTCTCTCCGGCCCAGCCGAGTACGGTTTCGAAGATCTGGCCCAGGTTCATCCTGGAAGGTACCCCCAGCGGATTCAGAACGATATCCACCGCTGAGCCATCTTCCAGGAAGGGCATATCCTCCATACGGACGATCCGTGAAACGATGCCTTTGTTTCCGTGACGGCCGGCCATTTTATCACCCACCTTCAGTTTGCGCCGTTTGGCAATGTAAACTTTAGCGAGTTTCTGCACACCTGCGGGCAATTCGTCCCCAATGCTCACATTGAATTTTTCGCGCTTGTACCGTCCTACTTCCTCGTTGTATTTGATGCTGAAGTTGTGCAGCAGGCGGGTAATGGTATGGTTGATCTTTTTATCGCTGGTCCAGCTGGTATAATCCACCGATGAAAAATCGATCTTCTTGAGCATGTTGGGCGAAAACTTGGCTCCTTTGGCCACCAGTTGTTCCCCGTAAATGGTACGTATCCCCTCTGTGGCTTCCCCTTTGAGCAAACGCATCAGTTTATCGATGAGAATGGTTTTGAGCTGGTTGACGGCCACTTCGTGTTTCTGGTCCAGTTTATCCAGGACGTCTTTTTCCTGGCCTTTCTGCACCTTGTCTTTTTTGGCTTTGGCAAAGAGCTGCTTGTCGATCACCACGCCTTCGATGGATGGTGGCGCTTTCAGGGAGGCGTCTTTCACATCTCCCGCCTTATCCCCGAATATGGCCCGGAGCAATTTCTCTTCCGGAGTAGGATCGGATTCTCCTTTAGGGGTGATTTTACCGATCAGGATATCTCCTTCATTGACCCAGGCGCCTATGCGTATGATCCCGTTTTCATCGAGGTCTTTGGTAGCTTCCTCGCTGACGTTTGGGATATCGTTGGTCAGCTCTTCGTCGCCCAGTTTGGTTTCCCGGACATCGAGGTCAAAACTTTCAATATGGATGGAAGAAAAAACATCCTGCTGCACCACCCTTTCCGAAATCACGATGGCATCCTCGAAGTTGTACCCTTTCCAGGGCATGAAGGCCACTTTCAGGTTTTGTCCAAGGGCGAGTTCACCACGGTCCGTGGCGTATCCATCGCAGAGGATGGTTCCTGAATGAACCCGGTCGCCTTTTTTGACAATGGGTTTCAGGTTGATGCAGGTGGCCTGGTTGGTGCGCTGGAATTTAGTGAGGTGGTAGGTCTTGAGGCTTTCTTCGAAGGAGACCAACTGGTCTTCCTCTGAACGGTCGTATTTGATGATGATCTGGTTGGCATCGACATATTCCACCGTGCCATCGCCTTCGGCATTGATCAGCATCCGGCTGTCCATGGCTACCTTGCCTTCCAGTCCGGTCCCTACAATCGGGGAAGCCGGGTTGATCAGGGGTACGGCCTGGCGTTGCATGTTGGATCCCATCAGGGCCCTGTTGGCATCGTCGTTTTCAAGGAAAGGAATCAAAGATGCAGACACTCCAACGATCTGGTTGGGTGCAATGTCAATGTATTCCACTTCTTCCGGCAACAATACAGGGAAATCCCCGTGCAGGCGGCATTTGATGCGGTCCGTGAGAAAGGCACCTTTTTCATCCAGGCCGGAATTGGCCTGGGCGATTTTTTTGTTGTCCTCCAGTTCCGCCGATAAAAATTCAGCATGGGTCTTGGTATCAACCATGCCGTTTTTCACTTTGCGGTAAGGGGTTTCCAGGAAGCCCATCTTATTCACTTTTGCATGAACGCACAAGGTGGAGATCAGACCGATATTGGGTCCTTCCGGAGTTTCAATCGTACAAAGGCGGCCGTAGTGGGAATAATGAACGTCCCTGACTTCGAATCCTGCCCTTTCCCTGGAAAGACCACCGGGTCCCAGTGCGGATATCCTGCGCTTGTGGGTGATTTCCGAAAGAGGATTGGTTTGGTCCAGAAACTGTGACAACTGGCTGGTCCCGAAAAAGGAGGAGACCACCGAGGACAAGGTCCGGGCATTGATCAGATCGATCGGAGTAAAGACCTCGTTGTCACGCACGTTCATACGTTCGCGAATGGTCCTGGCCATTCTGGCGAGGCCCACCCCAAACTGCGCATACAATTGTTCGCCCACCGTACGCACGCGGCGGTTGCTGAGGTGATCGATATCGTCCAGTTCTGCCTTCTGGTTGATAAGAAGGACCAGGTATTTGACGATGTTGATGATATCTTCATTGGTCAGGATCATCGTGCTGAGGTCGATTTCCTGTTCCAGTTTTTTATTGATTTTATAACGGCCGACTTCGCCCAGGTTGTACCGTTTGTCTGAGAAAAAAAGCTTGTCGATGATGCCGCGGGCGGTCTCTTCATCTGGCGGATCGGTACCCCTCAACTGGCGGTAGATGTGCTGGACCGCTTCCAGCTCTGAACTCGATGGGTCTTTTTGCAGGGTGTTGTATATGATGGTGTAGTCATCTTCCACTTCTTCTTTCTGAAGGATGATGGTTTCGGCTTCGGCTTCGAGGATCAGTTGGACGTTTTCCTCGTCCAGGATGATATCGCGCTCGAGGATGATTTCATTTCTTTCAATGGTAACTACCTCGCCGGTGTCTTCATCCACAAAGTCTTCGGTCCATTTTTTGAGGACCCGGGCGGCCAGTTTGCGGCCGATGTTCTGCTGGAGGTTTTTGGGACTGACTTTCACTTCTTCGGCCAGGCCAAACAGGTCGAGAATATCCTTGTCGGAATCAAAGCCAATGGCCCTCAGCAGGGTGGTGACCGGGAATTTTTTCTTGCGGTCGATGTACGCGTACATCACGGTGTTGATGTCCGTGGAAAATTCCATCCACGCTCCTTTGAAAGGGATTACCCGGGCCGAATAGATTTTCGTGCCGTTGGGATGGAAGGTCTGGTTGAAAAACACACCCGGAGAGCGGTGCAACTGGCTTACGATCACCCGCTCCGCACCGTTGATGACGAAGGTGCCTTTGGGGGTCATGTAGGGGATATTGCCCAGGAACACATCCTGCACAATGGTTTCAAAATCCACGTGTTCTTCGTCGTTGCAGGACAGCCTCAGTTTTGCTTTTAAGGGGACGCTGTACGTCAGACCCCGCTGCATACATTCATCGATGGTATACCTCGGCGGGTCAACGAAATAATCCAGAAACTCGAGTAAAAAAATATTTCTGGCATCGGTAATGGGAAAATTTTCCTGGAACACTTTATAGAGTCCTTCGTTGCTGCGATTTTCCGGCGTGGTTTCCAGTTGAAAGAATTCCTGGAAGGATTTCAGCTGGATCTCGAGCAAGTCCGGGGATTCGGTCCCGTGTTTTATTTTTCCAAAATTGATGCGCTTAGAATCTGCTTTCTTGATTGCCATAAGCCACTTGCGAATTTAGATTTTTAATAATTCAGGTTTTCTCAATGGGTATTTACAAATCAGTAAAGGCCTGGCCGAATACAGGGTATTTAGCCAGGCCGCTACCGGGTAATATCTATGCGCTGTGGAAATAAACCGATAGGATTTTATTTTACTTCCACTTCTGCACCAACCGCTTCGAGGGCGGTCTTCAGGGTATTGGCTTCTTCCTTGGTTGCTTTTTCCTTTAACGTCGCGGGAGCACCGTCCACCAGGTCTTTGGCTTCTTTGAGGCCCAGGTTGAGGAGGGTTTTCACCTCTTTAACCACTTTGAGTTTTTCAGCTCCGCCTGATTTCAGAATGACATCAAACTCGGTTTGTTCAACGACCGCGGCGGCGGCTCCGCCACCTCCGGCGGGTGCTGCGACTGCAACAGCAGCAGCGGCCGGCTCGATGCCGTGTTCTTGTTTCAATATTGCAGCCAACTCATTGACCTCTTTTACGGTCAGGCTTACCAGTTGATCAGCAATTGCTTTTAAATCTGCCATGATAGGTTACTTTTTTTGATTTTGATTAAATATTAATATATATGCGTACTTGGAAGCCGTGATTAATTGGCTCTGTCCTCCAGGGCCTTGACCAGGCCGGCCAGTTTGTGGCCGCCGGATTGCAGCGCCCCGATGACATTGCGGGCAGGAGACTGGAGCAGAGTGATCAGTTCACCGATCAATTCATTTTTAGACTTGATGGCAATCAGCACATCGATCTGATCGTCTCCTTTAAAAACAGCACTATCTATATAGGCTGCTTTCAGAACGGGTTTGTCTCCGGAACCCCTGAATTCCTTCAGGATCCTGGCGGGCAAATTGCCCTGGTCCGAAAACAGGACGGCGGTAGGGCCGTGTAATGCGTCGAATATGTCCTTAAAACCCCTGGATTCCGGCAGAGCCTCCATGGCTTTGCGGGCCAGGGTGTTTTTGACCACTTTCACTTCTATGCCTTTCTCATGACACAGGCGGCGGAATTTGGTGATCTGGGCCACGGTCATGGATGAAGCATCGGCCAGGTAAAAAAAACTGCTGGCATCGAATTTATCTTTCAGGGCCTCAATGGTCGTCCCTTTATCTGTCTTATTCATTTTAATTCAGGTTTACCTTGATGATTAATGTAAAGATTTGATATCCAGCCATATGCCCGGGCTCATGGTACTGGCTACCGACACCGATTTGATATAAGTTCCTTTGGCGGACGTAGGTTTGAGTTTGACAATGGTGGTCAACAGTTCATTGGCATTTTCCGTCAGCTTGTCGGATGAAAAGGACACCCGGCCCACGGTGCTGTGTATGATCGCCTGTTTGTCTACCCGGAAAGCAATTTTACCGCCTTTCACCTCAGTGATTGCAGCGGCTACGTCCTGGGTGACGGTCCCGGTTTTCGGATTGGGCATGAGGCCGCGGGGCCCCAGGATCCGGCCGATTTTCCCGATTTTGGCCATGACGGAAGGCGTTGCGATGATCACATCGATGTCCATCCAGCCTTCGGAAATTTTCTGGATATAATCATCCAGGCCGACATGATCCGCTCCGGCGGCTTTGGCTTCGGCCTCCTTATCGGGAGTGCACAAAACCAGAACGCGTTTTGTTTTTCCAGTTCCATGGGGAAGCGTCACGGTACCCCGGATAGCCTGATCGGATTTTCTGGGATCAATGCCCAGCCTGACGTGAATGTCAACAGAAGCGTCGAATTTGGCGGTGTTGACTTCTTTCACAAGAGCCATTGCGTCCTTGAGGGCCAGGTATTTTTTCCGGTCCACTTTGGCATTGGCTACTTTTCTTTTTTTAGTTTCTTTTGCCATTATGCAGAATTTAGAGGTATCTATCGTCAGCAAGCTGACTCCCTCGGTGAAAAAAAATAGGATTTCAAATTAATTCCAGGGCGCCTTACCGCTTACGGTAATCCCCATACTTCTGGCCGTACCGGCTACCATCTTCATAGCCGATTCCAGGGTAAACGCATTCAGATCGGGCATTTTATCCTCGGCGATGGTTTTGATCTGGTCCCAGGTCACGTCGGCCACTTTATTCCGGTTGGGTTCCTTCGAACCGGACTTGATTTTGGTGGCTTCCAGCAGCTGGATCGCCGCGGGGGCGGTTTTGATTACAAAATCAAAGGATTTGTCTTTAAAAACCGTGAGGACGACCGGCAATATTTTGCCCTGTTTGTCCTGGGTTTGCGCATTGAATCTTTTACAAAATTCCATGATGTTGACGCCTTTGGAACCGAGTGCGGGCCCTACGGGCGGAGCGGGATTGGCCTGCCCCCCTTTGACTTGCAATTTGATGAAGGTTTCAATTTCTTTTGCCATACTACAATTTCGTTTCAGTTTTTATAAATCGGCCACTCCATGGAAGCAGAATGGAAGCATCCTTTATTTTTAATTCTTAATTATTAATTATTAATTCTTAATTATTCATTCCTAAGAGGTTTTCTCCACCTGCATAAAATTCAATTCCACTTCAGTACCTCTTCCGAATATTTTTACGATGACTTTCAGTTTTTTCTTTTCTTCATTGATTTCCTTGATGTCCCCGACAAAATCGTTGAACGGGCCATCGATGATCTTTACGGTTTCACCGGCCAGGAAGGGTTCTATCATGGACTCCCCGGCTTCCTGGGACTCGTCTACCTTGCCGAGCAGGCGGTTGGCTTCACCCGGGCTCATGGGTATCGGGTTTTCTTTGCCGAGGAAATGGATCACGTTGGGGATATTGGCAATGACCTGGACCACTTCCGGGATCAGTTTGTTGGCTTCGGCTTCCAGCAAAATATACCCGGGCAGTATATTTCTTTCCAGAACCACTTTTTTGCCGTTCCGGATTTTATATACCTTTTCAGAAGGCACGATGACCTGGCTGATAAACGTATTCCAGCCCTGGCGCTGAATCTCGAGCTCGATCCGCTCTTTGATTTTGCGTTCTTTCCCGCTGATTACGCGCAGGGAGTACAGTTTTTTTTCCTGGTCAGCCATCGTGTTCATTATAATCCGTAGACAATATTCAAAATGGAGTTGGAAAGCAGATCCATGACAAAAACGATCGCGGTGATGATCAACGTCGTGATCAGGACCACTTTGGCACTGTCGACGAGGTTGGCCCAGGAAGGCCAGGTCACCTTGTTATTCAGTTCCTCGTATGATTCTTTAAGATATAAACTTATCTTGTCCATAATTTTTTTCGGTTGCACGGGCAGCAGGAATCGAACCCGCAGCCTACGGTTTTGGAGACCGTCGCTCTACCAATTGAGCTATGCCCGTTACTGGCTTTTTTTATGACAAAGAAGCACCTCCCGGATGGAAGATGCTTCCCGAACATCATTATATCAAATTCCGGTCTGTGCTTAGTCAAGGATTTCAGTGACCTGACCAGCGCCTACCGTACGTCCGCCTTCACGGATCGCAAAGCGCAGATTTTTTTCCATGGCGATGGAGTTGAGCAGGTTGGCTTCGATGGTCACGTTGTCCCCGGGCATTACCATTTCCACTCCTTCGGGCAATTTGACATCCCCGGTCACGTCCGTAGTCCTGAAATAGAACTGGGGCCGGTAGCCGTTGAAGAACGGGGTATGACGCCCCCCTTCCTCTTTGCTCAATACATAGATCTCTGCTTTGAATTTTTTATGCGGTTTTACCGAACCGGGCGCACAGATGACCATACCCCTGCGGACCTGGTCTTTTTCAACACCACGGAGCAAGAGGCCTGCGTTATCACCTGCTTCCCCGCGATCGAGGAGTTTACGGAACATTTCCACACCGGTAATGGTGGAGACAATCGGTTTTTCACCGTCCTTCATCATACCGACGATTTCTACGGATTCACCCACTTTGATGATCCCTTTTTCGATACGGCCTGTTGCAACCGTTCCACGGCCGGTGATGGAGAACACGTCTTCCACGGGCATGAGGAAGGGTTGATCTACCAGACGAACCGGTTCCGGAATGTCTTTGTCTACAGCGGCCATCAGGTCGAGAACCCTTTGTTTATAGGTGGGGTCGCCTTCCAGGGCTTTCAGGGCGGAACCTTTGATGACAGAAGCATGGGCGCCATCGAAGCCATACTGGTCTAGCAATTCGCGTACTTCCATCTCCACGAGGTCGAGCATTTCCTGATCATCCACGAGGTCCACTTTATTCATAAAGACCACGATTTTGGGTACACCCACCTGTTTGGCCAGGAGGATGTGTTCCCGGGTCTGGGGCATGGGGCCGTCTGTAGCCGCCACGACGAGTATGGCACCGTCCATCTGGGCAGCACCGGTAACCATATTTTTTACATAGTCGGCGTGACCGGGGCAATCCACGTGTGCATAATGCCTGTTTTGGGTCTGATATTCCACGTGGGCGGTATTGATGGTGATACCACGCTCTTTTTCTTCGGGCGCCGCATCTATGGAATCATAAGATCTTTTTTCGGCAAGGCCTGATTCAGCCAGAATCGAAGTGATTGCTGCTGTCAGGGTGGTTTTACCGTGATCCACGTGACCGATCGTACCAACGTTTAAGTGAGGTTTTGACCTCTGAAATGTTTCTTTTGCCATGGTTTAGAACCGTTTTTATTTAAAATTAAATGATATAATGATTTTCAAACAGAATTCAAAATTGAGCCAACGAAGGGAATTGAACCCTCGACCCCTTCCTTACCAAGGAAGTGCTCTACCTCTGAGCTACATTGGCTTTGCAGCATCGGAGCGTCACTTCCGGACACATCCAATAATCCATTGACTACTCCACAAATCCCTTTCGCGCCAATCCTGGGCCGGATGTTAACAGAGCGGGAGACGAGGCTCGAACCCGCGACCTACAGCTTGGAAGGCTGTCGCTCTACCAACTG
>CAYOPD010000152.1:0-9128 GCA_964405735.1 uncultured Saprospiraceae bacterium
TTGGGTTTACCTGCCTTTACTACCCTTGGTTTTCCAACAGGAATCACGATCGGCTCGGCAATACTATCCTTGGGTACCACATAACCATGGGCTTCGACTGTTTTTGGGGCTGATGAAACGGGGCTCGCCATTTCCTGTTGTTGATTACAGGATAAAAGACAAAGAATTAATCCTAAGAGAAATTGGGAAAACTTTTTCAAGATGACTGATTCTATCTTATTATTTCGGCAGGTAGTAAATTTAATAAAAAAATAACTCATTCTATGAAACAATCAGTCAATTACTTTTTACTCCTTTTGTCGAGCAATTTCAGACCATCACATCACCTAATGCTGGATGGTATTTGAACAGAAATCCATATTTACCGACACATTTAACGTCCGATTGTTTCCGTAAGTCCGTAAGATCCATTTGAGAAGATCCAAAGCATTGACTTTAATTAAAAAAAAATGACCTCCCCATAACTTTCTTGATCGTGGAGAGGCCCCTAATTAAAAAAACTCTATTGTCCAATCCAATTTACTAATTTACCCGGCACTATAAATACATTTAAGGAGAACTGATAAAATTGATATTCGTCAGGTTTCCTAAATTTCATTATTTCATGGAGAGAATCCTTACTGTTTTTTCCATTGTATTCACCGATTGTCTGGAAGTATTGTTGGTTTCAGGCATGGTCACACTGCACCGTATGTAATAATAGTCACCTTCTGAAAGGTAGGGGAAGGTAAATATATAATCCACCTCTTCCTCCGAGTTAACAACATCATGTTTTTTTAAAGATTGAGGAAAAGCAAATTGGTCAGCATACCACCTGATCGTTGCCGGAAAATTTGGTTTCCCTAAAAAACTTAGACTCACCGTTGTGGGTGATCCAGGGGAGGCTGACGAAGGATAATTAACAATCAGGTCATAGTTTACATCAGAAAGGACCTCAGGTGGTTTAGTACAGGAAAAAACACAAAATAGAGCCACGAATACAATCATGGATAATTTAAAAAATGTTTTCATAATAAAAATCGTTTTTGAGTTAATAAAATATTTGAAGATTAAATAATTTCAATCCAACAGGTTCTCCCGAACCCCAATTATAAAAAATGACCCTCCATTCTAACCCATACCATTAGCTATCCTCACAGAGAGTGCGGTTCAGAGTCAGGTCAGAACCACAGTTAGGACCATAGGCAGCCTTGGATACCATTTCCAGACTTCGATAAAACATCCACTTCAACCCTTTCTGCTTTCAATCATTATGTTTTTCTCCTGAATCACCGTCTCGCCATCATGTATTTCGCATCGTATAAAAAAGTATGTCCCTTCAGGAAGTTCAGGGAAGGAAAATTCCCATACGGCGTTAAAACCAGTTCCCAAAATGTCCATTTCACGAAACGACATTGTAAAAGGAGTATAACCAGAAAACCACTTGATTATAAAAGGATGCGGAAGGCTTTCTGTAGTCGTGGCTTTTACCTTAATACTTGTTCCCGGTGTGGAAACCGAAGGATAGTTCAGGTTTAATTGGTACTTCGATTTTTCATAGTTGGCTTTTAATCCAATCGAGTCAATATGTGTTGTTGGAAAGCCTGCAAATGGATCTTTGGAACACGAAAGAAAAACAGTAAAACCAATACATACCAATAAAGTGAAACAAATAACTTTTTTCATAATAGGTTTTATTAAGTGATTAAATAATACTGTGGTATCCATCCCTTGAAAATCATTGGATTAAGAACCACTCTGTATTCATATACTCGCCAATCCAGCCTTAAGACAATTCAAGGAATTCTCTAAATCCCACTTGCCGGTAGGACTCCCGACCCCCTGTCCGACCATCCGATACGGTATATAATAAGTTGGCCGCATAACCCAAATGTGGTAATTTCAAAAAAGGTAACCTTTGGCAAAAAAAAATTTTTTATCTTAATAGGATCAAGGAGTAGATCATGGACTGGATCCAATATATTAAGATGGATGAAGACAGGGCATTAAAGGATATTTATTCCCGCTTTAAAGAACCTTGTATCCAGTGGCTTTCTTCGCAATTTGGTTGTACATCCGATGAAGCATTGGATATCTTTCAGCTATCCGTCGTGATCTTATATGACAATGTGATTACACAAAAGCTCACTCACCTATCCCAGGATCTAAAATTTTACTTAAATGGCATTGCCAAAAACAAAGCATATGAATTCCTCCGCAAAAAACAAAATATCATAGACCTGGATCATTCCCAGGTTTTACTGAAGTACACCACGGACTCAGAAGAGGAGGATCTTGATTACCAGCTCAGAGAAGCCGCTAAAGCGTTAGAAAGCCTGGGTGACCCATGCAAATCCCTCCTGGAGTTATATTATTATCATGATATGAGCATGGAAGAAATCACGATCAAGTTGGGATATAAAAATACAGATACCACTAAAAATCAAAAATATAAATGCCTGAAAAGGTTACAAACCCTATTTTTTGATCATGTAACTAATAAGAATTGAATTGAAAAGCAGTGAAAACGATATTAAGTTATTAGAAGACTATATTCGCGGAAGGCTGGATGAAAGCACGGCTGGCCTGGTCAAATCGCGTTTGGAAGCGGAGGAGTCATTGAAGGCTGATTACCAAACCCTTAAAGTGATTATGAAAAGTGCTCAGGTCACAAAGTTGAATTCAAAGCTGAAAATGCTTCAGAAATTCGGCACAGAAGAAAAAACTACCGTTACGAATCAACCGGTTCCCAAAGTTATGGGCAGGCCATGGCCTTTATGGTTAAAAGCCGCTTGTATTCTTGGGGTCATACTGGTTTCGGCATTATATTTTATTCTGACCGGTGAAAAAACGTATCCACAGAAATATGCCTCTTTGTTTGAAGAACACTTTGATACTGAGCTGATTGTTCATAAAACGTTCCGTGCAGTGACCCCAACGGATCAGTTGACAGCGGAACAACGAAGAGCTTATGATATATACAGTATTCAAAATTTTAAACGGGCTAAACCCTTATTAAAAGAATTATGGGAGTCGAGCAGCGACACCATCGCCTTGTTTTATTGGGGAATCAGTGAATTGGGATTAGGAAATGAAAAGAAAGCGATGCAGATTTTGCACAAAAAAGAACTGAGTGGACTACCACCGGTAAATAAATATTTTATTAATAAATAAACCTCTTTCTGCTATGAAAAATACTATGTATTACTTTCTTGTTTTAATTTTACTTTATTGTTCATGCAAACCTAAAGAAAACCAAAACCAAGAATTAGCTAAGCTCGAACATTCAGATAGTGTTCATTATCAAAGAGTATATCCTGGCTTTGAGGATACCGTAAATTTAAGTCCTGGCCTGAGTAGTAAGGTTATCTTAGGCAATATTGATGGAATTGCCAGACCTTACTATCCCTGTCATTGTACCGCAACAAATCATAATTATCAAGTGCTTTCCATTGGAGAAACTCTGAATGATGAATTAGCTCCCTATAGAAATCAAAGTATATTTGTTTCAACCAGTAACACTTCAAGGGCAAATTTGATAACGAGTTTTGATAATTCCTTAGATACTTCGTATTATGAATCAAAAAGGCCCGTCGGAAAAACAGGCTGCAGTTCTATTTGCTGCAACTTAAAAGGTAATTTGGATTCCTTTCATTTTGACAATAAAGCATACCTAAACCTTCCTTTTGCTTATCATGATAAGATTAATATAGTAACTCATAGTATAGACACTTTATATAATGTGGAGTTCAGAATTTCGGAATCAGACTACAATATGTTCAACGACTCACTTAAATTATATAAAATATTGGAGTGTGGTGCGGATTCTGCGGATTTTGGTTATTTAAATGTCTTTAAGAAAAGACAAACCATTCCCCTTTTCAGGATAAACCAAGTAAAGGAATAAACCAAAAATCTGTTTATTGTCACTTCACTACCGGCAATTTATCTACAATATTATTTATAATAATAATGTCTGTAATTTTGAAAGTTATTATCAATTAAATTGTTATCAGAAGCATAAACCTCCTTGGCGCCATTTATTAAAAAATACCTGATTAACGAAAAATCCCCTTCGGCTTTTATATATTTACCTGTCGCGGATTGGCAGGATGACAACACGATTTTTTTTACACTGCTTTGGAGACCTAGCAGTTCAAAGCCATATAGACTGTCTATCTCTCCCTCCCTTTTTCTAAAATACAATTTAACATCATCTTTCACAGCACTATTTGAAATTCCGTGCACCGCCAGGTGAATATAGTCCACGCTGGGATCTGTGTAGGAATTGATAAAATTCCTTTTTGTAGCGTTATAACCTGAATAAATTTTAATTTTAGAGTAATCTTTTGATAATTTAAGTACCTCCTTGTAACTGCCGGGTAATTCAACCAACGGACTTCTGTTTTTCGAAAGTATTGTTTTCTTATTTGAAAATGAAAAAGCAACCACTCTACCCGTAAATTTCGAAGTATCATATTCTTCTTTTATACTTTTAATTGAAGGACTTAACGAAATATTTTTAGTATTCTTAAAAAGGGCCGATAATGGTATTCTGTTAAATATCCCATCTGGGATAATAATGATGTTATTTTTAAAATATTTTACAAAATGCTCTGGAAATATACTTTTATATAATAAATTATCCGTTATATCCCATTGAAAAGTGTTCGATAACATTTCTATATCCATTGTTGAATTTAAAATTTGACTGATGCGGGATTGAATGGAATCTGAATTTAATGCAATCGTTCCGATAGAGTCTTTATTAAAAAAAACAAAATATATTTTGTCTGAAGCCTGCGTAATGTTTAAAATAGAAGTGTTATTATCAATTTTATTCTGAATCTGCTTTAATGACTCTACCTGCGACATAATCTGGTTATTCGAATACTTTAAATCAATAGATTTTATTTTATAGCCAATTTTATTATATTCTATAAGTATTGAACCAAATTTATTATTGTTTCGTAAGCCTTTTATCATCTCACTCTTAATCTTTGATCTCAAGTTAATTTCAATCTTGATTAAATCGTTTAAAAAAGCAAAATTACGTTTATCAGATACAACCATGTCCCTGTGCATTAAACTATTTTTGCTTTTTTCACTGAATTGGGTAAATTTCTCTAAATAATAAATATTTCTTGTAGTTGTATATAATTCATAAGCTATTTCAATGGATAAGGTAAAAAATTTGCTACTTTCTTCTGCATAAAATTGCAATATGGAAAATTCATCCTGTATTTTATATTGCTTATAGATAATTTCATTGACTAATTCTATATACTTGTAAGCGATATGGAGATCATCATCTCGCTTTGTTATTTTATATTTTGTAAAAAACAAATCTGCACAATTATATGCAGTAATGAAAGAAAATGGGGATTCGGGATTATTTTTTATAAAATTATAAATTGAAGGTTCGTCAGATAAATTATCTAAATACTCCATTTTTGCTATATAAGACTGAGCTAATCCGAATTGATTGGTGTTTATATAACAGGATGAAAACAAAGCACATATATTACTGTAAGCATTAAAATTGTGGTGTTCTTGGTGTAGCTCATATTTTAGGGCTTGATTTAAATAAGGAATTGCTTCCCGGAATAATGTTTTTTCCTGCACCAAATAGTTAGCAGTAAGGCGGTTAATATTTACAAAATCCTTTTTAGACATCCGAACTGAATAGGTAAGAGCTTTGTGGTTTTTGTTAAAATTTTCTTCAGAATCAAAATGCCAGGAAAATATAATCTCATTTCTCAGAAGCAGCTGATATTCCTTTATATCCTTTGAACTGTCAAGGAGCGCCATAGCCAAACTATCATCCAATTTTGAACCCCTATGATCCCCCTCCCTGAATAAAACAAACGCCCTGTTTATTAATGCCCTGGCCATTTCCACGGAATCCGGTTTCCAGGAGTATCGTTCAAAATCACAAAGTTCATTGCCATACATGATGGCATCAAGATTTTTTCTTTTGTAGATGCTGAGTGTTAAAAGATTTTCATAACAATGAATATGCTCCAGGGTAATCGGTCCGATCTTTTCCAGCGTGTCCCGGGCGGCACCATAATAGAACCAGGATGAGTCCAGGTCAAAACACACATTTTTATAAAACTGCCCAATCCTGTTTAAAGCCATCACTTTGGGGTAAAAACCGGATTGGTGAGAAGCCAATTCTTTCAGCGGTTCAATAATTATCGTGTTGGGTTTGAGGTTATACTGAATATCATATGCGGCCATCGCATCGAAAATATCATTTGGTCTTAATTCATAATTTGAATTCAGTGCACTGGAATCCGGTCTGTCAAGCTGGGCTTTAAGGCTTATGATTCGCGAATGGATGTACCGGTGTACTTCCGGCTCATCCCTATAAGCCGGCTCCAGGCTTTCAAACCGGTCCAATGCTATTTCCTTGGAAATGAATAAAGCCAGTGAATCAGCGGATTGCAGTGCCGGAAAATTTTTGTTTTTACCGTGAATAACATAGGGTAATAAAGACGGTTCTTTTATTATCGGATGACAAAAAAAAACAGTGGTCAGGAATAAATACCCCAAAACCAAACTAAACCCAAAGGATCCGGGAAATCTTTTTAGGCCGAAATGGTTCCGGGAAAATGAGGGCCAAATCCTTATACCTTTGGATTTTTTCATAGTTCACCTTCATTCAAATTTAAGAATCAGAACTGAAAAGTTCACCTTTTTCATTTCAATGAAAACGAAAATCATAATGGCGTAACCTTTGTTGAGTCCAGGAGTATTCCTTACAGTGATCCGGATCCTGCAACCCTGCCGGAACACGCTTGTCTTTTATTTATTTATATCAAACACATCTTCCCATGCCCATCAAAAAGCTTTTCCAGCCGATGCCTGTAATCATGCTGGTTGTTTGCCTGCTTTCCCCAGACCCTGCCGCCGCACACAACGGCGCCATCGCCTTTGCTTATCCCCTCGACCAAATCAAAATCGACGGCAACCTTTCCGATTGGTCGCGAATAAAAACCAGCTATCCCATAGCCGTCCATGCTTCGGACGTAAAACCGCGAAATGCGGCCGATTTTTCAGCCTGGTTTAAAATCGGTTATCACTCGGAGTCCGGATCACTGTATATCGCCATCGAGGTCACCGATGACGACCATATCCGGGATACCGCGAAAAATGCAGCCTGGAACTCGCGGGATGCCGTTGAATTGGATATTGATTTATTACACCTCAACGGGCGGTCTGGGGTGACTTCTTATCTGTTGTCCGTGGATCATAAAAACTACAACAAATCCAGGTGGGATGCGGTGAGCCCTGCCGGTTGGGACAAGACTGAAGGCGCGGTCATCCGTCTGGGAAATAAGACCTTCTATGAATGGCGCATCGTGCTGGATGTGCCCCTCTCCACACCAAAGGCCATCGGACTGGACCTGCAGGTAATGGACAAAGATTCCGGTGGGGAATTTAGTTTTTCAGCCTGGGGGCCGGGAAGTTATAAGTACAGAAATCCCAACAGCCTGGGAGATCTCATCCTTTTGAAAGCCGGAGAAAATCCAGTTGTTGTTTCGGGAATGATCCAATGGAAAACGGAAACGAAAGTCCAATTACCCAACACCATTCACTTGGCCTCTGAAAAGGCCCCCGGACTGGGTGTGGACCTGGCTGTTGATTCAACCGGCAGGTACAGTGCCCTGCTCCCGAACGGACCGTATCGAATGTCCGTTCGGAATCCATACCTCACGTTTGAAAATAAGTTGTATTTGATTTCAACCGTCCAGGCTCCTACCATACCAGTCGTCGAGGACAAAGCCTTTGAAGCGCCAAGCCTGGAATTGACTTGTGTTGCGGTACCCGATTTAATCCCGGCAAAAGGCATCCTGCTTGATTTTAATGACCAAAAAACAAAGGAACTGGATGCCTTCATAGAAACCTACCAAAAACAATATCAGATTCCGGGCGTATCCCTGGCCCTGATCAAAGACGGGAAGGTGGTTTACCATAAGGCCTACGGTGTAAAAAACAGCCTGACCGGGGTTAAAACCGATGAGAATACTTTGTACGAAGCAGCTTCAGTAACGAAACCCGTATTTGCCTATGCAGTGATGCGGTTGGTGGAAAAAGGCCAGATCAACCTGGACAAGCCCCTATATGAATATTTGCCCTACCCGGATATCGCACACGATGCCCGTTACAAAAAAATCACAGCCAGGCATGTGCTTAGCCACCGGACGGGTTTCCCCAACTGGCGGTATATGAATGCGGATGGGAAACTGGACATCAAGTTTGAGCCGGGCAGCCGGTACGGCTACTCCGGGGAAGGATTTGAATACCTGAAAAAAGTGGTTGAAAAAATCGAAGGCAAAAAAGTGGAAAAAGTATTGCAGGAAGAAGTCATTGATCCTATAGGGCTGTATCATACCTATTTTAGCAAAAACGATACCCTGGCCAAGCTGGTTGCTACCGGGCATAACGACAATATTCCTTCGAACGATGGATTACCGGAGGAACCGGGCATGGCTTACAGCATGCATACCGAAGCAAAAGCATTTACCCGCTTCATGCTCACCCTGCTCCATCAGAAAGGACTGAAACCCGATACCTACCGTGAAATGCTCAGCATGCAGTCAGAATATAATTACAACGAAGGGCAGGAGAAACCAAAATTCAAAGAATACATGGGCATAAGCCTGGCTATCCGGGAATCACCCTATGGCCTTGTTTTCGGCCACGGAGGAAATAACGGGGATTTTCGCTGTGGTTTTGAAATTTTTAAGGACCTGAATATGGGATATGTAATTTTTACCAATGCCAACACGGCTTATCCGTTGATTGAGGCTTTGCCCAGGTTTTTAGTAGAAGGGAAGGAATAAAAAAAATCAGCCCTGAAAGGGCGCCATTTCCCGAGCACCGGGCGTGTAGCCCGATGCTCGGGAAGGTCGGGTTGGATCGCCCTGCAAGGGCATCATTATTTTGTTAACCCTGCCAATATTCGCATTAATATTTATCCGTCTCTTATGCATAATCCCGATTTAGAGTTTGATAAATAGGATTTGGATGATTGACTAAATGATGCCCTTGCAGGGCGAAGGGTGTATTTCAATCCCCAGCATTAGGCAGGCTGCCCAATGCTGGGGGAATGGAGGCCCTTCAGGCCGGGCCCTTCAGGC
>CAYOPD010000153.1:0-9105 GCA_964405735.1 uncultured Saprospiraceae bacterium
ATAAACAATTCATCATCCCCCAGACTGCGTTAAATTTTTGGCCGGATTAAACCTCCGGGTTTAAGAAACACTCCATCTTTTAAATAAAATTATAAACAAGGATATGGTAATCTGTTAAAATCAGGTTTCCTATTTATTCAAAGCGTGCATATGACAAATAACTCAAAGGCTCCAGCCCCGGACCGGCTGAAGCAACTGGACGATCTATTATTTGAACAACAGAGCCCCACTCCGACCTCCGGCCTGAATCCCTACACCGGACCATGGACCCGGAAACAAGTCATCCACCTGCTGAAACGATGCCTGTTTGGCGCTAAAAAAGCCGATGTGGATTATTTTGTGAGCAGCTCTCCGGCTGCTGCCGTGAATGAACTTCTTTCGGTTTCTCCGTCCCCCCAACCCCCCTTGAACCATTATACCCTGATGTATAATATTCAGGATCCTAATGTACCTTCGGGCCAGACCTGGATCAATGCTCCATGGCTCATCAGTGCTACGGGAGGCTTGCAGGAAGGCTTCCGGTTCAAGTCATTTGTATGTTGGTGGTATGAACGAATGATTACCCAAAACAGAAGCATCACCGAAAAAATGGTCCTGTTTTTTCATAACCTCCTGGCCACGGAATACCGCGATACCAACCGGGCCCGATGGACCTATCTCAACAATAAACTCTATCGTGAACATGCCCTGGGAAATTACAAGTCCCTGGTGCGCAAAGTAAGCACCGATGTACAGATGCTCCGTTATCTGAATGGTTACCTCAACACCAAACGCGCCCCGGATGAAAACTACGCCCGGGAATTGCAGGAATTGTTTACCCTGGGTGTAGGCAGCGGTTATTCCGAAACAGATGTGCAGGAAGCGGCCAAGGTGCTCACAGGTTACCGCATCGACAATACCGGCACGGCGGCCAGCAGCGTGTATAGTTTTGACCCAACCAAGCATCATACCGGCAATAAAACCTTTTCGGATTTTTACGCGGGCAAAACCATCACCGGCCGCACCGGTTCGGAGGGGCAAAAAGAACTGGATGAACTGATCGATATGATTTTCTCCCGGGAGGAGGTTTCCAAATTCATCTGCCGGGAGCTTTACCGCTTTTTTGTGCATTACAATGTGGATGCCATCATTGAGACCAATATCATCGAACCCCTGGCCCTTATATTCCGCAATAATAATTATGAAATTGTGCCTGTCCTGAGGCAACTCCTGGGCAGCCAGCATTTTTTTGATAGCCTGGCCAATGGGGGCATGATCAAAAGCCCTGTGGATTTCCTGGCCGGCATGGTCCGGGAATTTAATATTCCCCTGCCGCCTTCCAATCCCATCGTACCCTATTATCCGGTATTTGACAAAATCGGTACGGAAGCCGCCCTGCAAGACCAGGAAATAGGCAATCCGGTCAATGTGGCCGGCTGGCCGGCTTATTATCAGGCCCCGGCCTTCCACCGTCTTTGGATCAGCGCCAATACCCTTCAAAAGCGGAACAAATATTCGGATACCCTCGTCGGCAATGGCTTTAATGTTCGTGGCTTTCGTTTCAAAATAAATGTACTGGCTTATGCAGCCGGTTTGTCCAATCCCGCCGATCCCAATGCCCTGGTCCAGGACAGCATCGATTACCTGCTCCGGGAAGACCTGTCCCAAAACACAAAAGATTACCTGAAATCGTTCCTGCTGACCGGGCAAACCAACGACAGTTACTGGACCAGCGCCTGGAACAGTTATATCGCCAGCCCAACCGACAAAGCTGCCGTCAATACCGTCACCACCCGCCTGATCAATCTCTATAAATATATGATGGACCTGGCAGAATACCAGTTGATGTGATCCTTTAAACCTCAGTGAATATGAAAAGACGTCAGTTTATAAAAACAATGGCCCCGGTGGCCCTGCCGGTGGTGATCCCGGGTATTGCCATGCAGGCATACAGCCGCAATCCTTTTATGGATATCCTGCCCTTTATCAACACGGACCGTGTCCTGGTGATGATCCAGTTTACCGGGGGCTGTGATGGCCTCAATATGGTCATCCCCGTGGATCAGTATACCCAGTTGGCCAATGCGCGGAGCAATATCATCCTGCCCCAATCCTCCATTCTTTCTTTGAATGGCACTCTTGCTACAGGTTTTCATCCGGCGCTTACGGAATTAAGGGGCATGTATGATGATGGCAGGGTTTCGGTCATCCAGGGAGTGGCCTATGCCGATCAGAATTTTTCCCATTTTCGCTCCACCGATATCTGGATGACGGGTTCGGGATCCAGCCAGGTCCTGACCACGGGCTGGAGTGGCCGCTATCTGGACTATGAATACCCGGGTGCGCCGGGAGCCTATCCTTCGGAGTCCATGCCCGATCCCTTAGCCATCCAGATAGGCAATTCCGTATCCCAGGTTTTCTGGGGCGCAAATGGAGTGCTCGGTTATTCCCTGGAAAACACAAGCAGTTTTTATAATATCGTCAATGGCACTTCGGATCCTGTACCGGAAACCTATTTCGGGGACGAACTCCTCTATCTCCGTGAAGTTTCGAGATCAGCCAATGCGTATGCCCAAGCCGTTGCGAATGCTTCCAATGCCGTGACCACCCAGTTCAGCGGCTATCCTTCAGGAAACACCCTGGCCGATCACCTCAAAATCGTAGCCCGCCTGATCAAAGGAGGACTTCGGACCCGGATGTACCTCGTGAGTCTTGGCAGCTTCGATACCCATTCCAACCAGGTCAATACGGATAACCTGACCGGTACCCAGCCCAACCTTTTGAGCCAGTTTTCCAAGGCCGTGAACGCTTTTTATGAGGACCTCCGATACCTGCAGATCGACCATCGCGTGATGGGGATGACCTTCAGCGAGTTTGGGCGGCGGATCAAATCCAATGCATCCCGCGGTACGGATCATGGTATGGCGGCGCCTTTGTTTGTTTTTGGTTCAGGCATCCAGGGGGGCCTGGTGGGTTCCAATCCCCTCATCCCGGCAGCGGCCACCAGCAACGACAATGTGGCCATGCAACACGATTACCGACAGGTATACAGCACCATTCTCAAAGACTGGTTTTGCGCCCCTGCCCAGGAAATGAATGCCATCTTCAGCAGTACCTGGCCAACCCTTGGTTTTATCCAACCCACCGCTGCAGGTCAATGCAATCCCGTTCTTATTGCGGCTAAAGACATAAACCTCGATGTGGAAATCTTAAAAAACGGAGACCATGCCCTCAGTTGGGATGTTCAACACGAGGAGGCAGGTACTACTTATGAAATCCAATTCAGTCCCGATGGCCAGTCCTTCCAGGGAATCGGTACCCTTTCTTCTGATGGCGCATTGAATAGAACGGAGTATCAGTATTTACATTATCCTTCCCGGGAAAAGACTTTTTATTACCGTATTAAGAGCCTCGGCCCCGGCAACGAGGAAACCTACAGCAATACCGTTGTTAAAAGACCAGCTACCTTATCCGTTTCCGTTTATCCCATTCCTGCCGTCCATTTTATCAATGTCAAGATGAACCGTTTGGAGGAAAACCAGGCCTATCAATTACGACTGGTGAGCGTCACCGGCGCCCTGGTATGGCAAAGCAAGGTCCAAGGCAGTGAATTTTCCGCTTCGGTTTTTCGGATCCCGGTTTCGAACCTGGGTCCGGGGAATTATGTATTGCAGGTGCAGGATGAGGAAGGACTGGCAAGCAGTCAGAAAATAATGATTGCGGGAAAATAGGATAGGGCCACCTTACTCTAACCTCTGACCTCGCACCACTGACCTTAAACAAAACAGGGAGCCGGATTTCCCCAACTCCCCGAACTCGAACTATTATTCAAAAACTTATCTCAAAATGATATTTCAAAGTTATCGGGAGTAAGCGAAAGAAGTTGGTATCAATTGTTACTTAAGACGGAAGGGGATTATCATGGGTCAGCAATAAAAAGCAGTGTGGCCGAAATCCAACCCCACTGCCTCAAAATGCTTTCATTGATTCACTCACTTTGCTTTGCAACATCCCCGTTCATTGCCTCCGGCGATTTCGTCAAATTGTTTTTTAGTCATCTTTACCGGGCTATAATCAACCCCGCTGGATTTAAGCCTTCTGACAAAAGCATTCAGGTGATTTTCTGAGGCTCTTTTCAGATAACCAAAAACGCGGAGGATATCTGCATTTTGACTCTGGGCCATTCGGGCATCAAGATCCAGGATATCGATTTCCTCGATCAGGGCGCCTGTTTTCAGGCCGGCAGCCATCGATGCGGATCCCTCTTTTGCCAGTTCGGCATATAAATTCTGAAGTAGCCCGTTTTGAAATTTACCCGGCTCGCCCGCCGTTTTTTCGATGGGGTCTTCCAGCTTATAAGACATGATCAATGTTTTAATCTGGTCCATATGGGTTTGTTCGCTGAAACGGATATGGCCGAAGGGATTCACTCCCCATTTTTCATAAAACAATTCATAAGCGTCCCTGGCCAGTTTTTCTTCTTCCCGCATAAAAAGGATGCCGGCTTTTTCTTCCGCACTGAGCATGGCGGTCTCCTGAGCCTGAAAGGCGGGGGACAGCATCAGGGCGAACGCGATCAACAAATAGGATTTCATGATATCATTTCGTTTAATTAATGTTCGTTCGGATTACCACCAGGGTCCCGTTTCCATTTGACCATTGATGATGGCCTCAAAGGCTTCCTGGCTGAGGAAAGAAGGGGTATAGGAGCCGTTCAGGCGGAGGACATTCCGGTAAAAGGACCTCAGGTGATTTCGGCTTCCCTTGATCAGGTTGTCATATACATAAAGGATGTCCTCATTGTCGATGTATTCTTTTGCGGTGAGGAGATCGTGGATATCCAGATCTTCAATATAGGCGCCGGTTTGATAGGCGGCTAGCAGCGAAGCGGATCCTCTTTCCATCAATTGCAGATAAAGGGTGTGCAGGGCCACATTGGCAAATACGCCTTCCCCGTCGGAGATTACCGGATCCGGGAGACCGTATTTGTTCAGAAGCTGCAGTACCGCGTCCATATGGGTTTGTTCACTGGCGGCGATGTTGGTGAAGATGTTTGCCTTCCATTTACGGGCCAGGCCGTTATAGACATCACGGGCGAGCTTTTCTTCTTCCCGCATGAAATTGAGGCTGTTGATTTCCCCGGCGCTCAGGGATGCGATGGGATATTGGTTTACCCGCTGGCGCATGGCGGCTACATCAAAATTCGCATAGTCTTCAGGGATGGCTTCCTCTTTAGTACAATGGCTCAAAAAGAACATGGCTGCCGCGATCCCGAAAAGCCCAAAAAACCTAATTGAAAGTTTCATTGTAAATGATTTAATTAATACAAAGTTCGCCTTTATGAAGAGGGGGTAGTGGTATCATTTGTTACGCAAAACCATCTTTTCCTTAAGTTTGCCTCCTTAATTCACTTCCAAATGAAAAAGACCACTTTTTTTATTTTATCCTTTTTCCTTGTTTTAGCGGGTTCAGCGCAAAACCGCCCGTCTCCAGGCACGCCGCCCGCCATACCTGCTGCCCCACCGGCCCCTGCCACTAAAGAAGAAAAAAAACAATCCACCGACATCGTCTTCAACCCGGAATCCTCGGTGGTGACCCAGCATGAAATCACCATCAAAGGCCAGCGTGTGCCTTTTAAAGCCACAGCCGGCACCCTGCCTGTCTGGGATGAAGATGGTAAAACCCTTGCCGGTTTGTTTTATACCTATTACGAGCGCACCGATGTTCGGGACCGGGACAGCCGGCCCATCATTGTTTCGTTCAATGGCGGTCCGGGCAGTGCCTCAGTCTGGATGCATATCGCTTATACCGGACCTGTAGTGCTGAATATTGATGATGAAGGTTATCCGGTGCAGCCTTATGGATTTAAAGACAATCCCCATTCCGTCCTGGATGTTGCAGATATCGTGTATGTGGACCCGGTCAATACCGGGTATTCGAGAGCGGTCAGCAAGGATATTCCCAGAAACCGGTTTTTCGGGGTCAATGCCGATATCAAATACCTGGCGGAATGGATCGGGACCTTTATGACCCGCTACAATCGCTGGGCTTCGCCCAAATACCTGATAGGTGAAAGTTATGGAACCACCCGGGTCTCCGGCCTGGCCCTTGAACTTCAGGAAAACCAGTGGATGTATTTCAACGGAGTCATCCTGGTGTCGCCCACCAACCTGGGATTGGTACGCAGCGCCCCCCAAACGGCCGCCCTGCGCCTGCCTTATTTCGCCGCCACAGCCTGGTATCACAAAAAACTACCTGCAGACCTGCAGCAAAAAGACCTCACCGCCATGCTGCCCGAAGTGGAAAACTTCACGATGAACGAATTGCTCACGGCAATCAACAAGGGAAGCATGCTTCCGGAGGCGGAAAGAAAGAACATCGCCCAGAAAATGGCACGTTATTCGGGCATCGACGCTGCAGTCTACCTTCAAAACAACCTGGATGTATCCACTGCATTGTTCTGGAAAGAATTGTTACGGGATGAAGGGTACACCGTGGGCAGGCTGGATTCCCGCTACAAGGGGGTGGACCTCAAGGATGCCGGCGAGCGGCCTGATTACAATTCAGAACTTACGAGCTGGCTCCACGCATTTACTCCCCCGATAAACATGTACCTCCGCGAAAAACTCAATTTTAAGACCGATCTCAAGTACAATATGTTTGGCCCCGTACGTCCATGGGACGACAGCAACAACAACACCGGGATGAACCTCGGCAAGGCCATGTCTTCCAATCCCTACCTCCACGTGATGGTCCAGTCCGGTTATTACGACGGCGCCTGCGACTATTTCAGTGCCCAGTACAATATGTGGCAGATCGATCCGGCCGGCAAATTCAAGGACCGTGTAAGCTGGAAAGGTTATCGCAGCGGCCATATGATGTACCTGCGCAAGGAAGACCTGGCAAGCAGCAATGAAGACATCCGGCAGTTTTTGAAAATGACAAGTACAAAACCGGGACAGCCGGCGAAGTATTGATTGGGTAAACGGTCAAGGGTAAAGGGGAAAGGGAGAAAAAGGATGAGGAGGAATGGAGACAGGAGAAATGGAGTAATCTGCCAGTTGGCAAGTTGAGAAGCAATAAGTTCCGGCTTCATCCGCCCACGTTATTTCAATTTTCATTGACCAATCTCCGGTAAGCCCGAAGGGAGAGTCAAGGTTTTGTTTAGGGAGATATCCTTTTTGGCGCTCGCCCCGTGATCATCAAACCAGGAACAGAGCGGAATCACTCATTTTAACAGGACTGCCAAATTCTTTGGTTCCCAACGGGCCTGCCCGGCAAGCATTTTATAAATAGGAGGTCAGGCGGGGACAGGGGCAAGAATAAAATTTAAGGTATTCATTTTAAATCAATCGGTTATCCCCTGTCCATGCAAATTACTTTCAGACCTGAACTATAGCTGAAATATTAACTTTAGAACCTAATTTATAAACCATCACGACCTTGCCAGCTACCGGCATGAATATTACAAGGTTCCTTTATGCGTTAATTTCAACATTTGTTTTTGCATTTGCATCCTTTAACTGCCGGGAGCAATTCATAGAAAGCCTTGACTCCCTTGAAAAAAATCTTGTTTTTGCCGGAAACAACCGGCCTGAACTTGAAAAGGTAATCGCTCATTTTAAACAGGATTCAGACAGCCTGAAACTCAAAGCCGCCCTTTTGCTCCTGAGCAATATGGATAATCAATTTCACTACTCCGGGGAATGGCTCCGGAAGGCGGATTCGCTGTTTTTTGACCGGGCCGGTGGCCTCGGGGAAGAGGGACTCCAGTTACTCCGGGATAGCGTGTACCGCCTGATCGGCAAGCCAGGCCAGGCGGATATCCGCAAAGTCTATGATTTGCAATATCTATCCTCTTCTTTTTTAATTCAAAATATAGAGGATGCCTTTACAAGCTGGCAAAATGCTCCCTGGAAAAACGCGGTCAGTTTTGACGCTTTTTGCAATTATATCCTTCCCTACAAAACCTACAATGAATACCCGGAAGACTGGAGGACGCTGCTGCGAGCCCGCTATGCCTTTATTCCGGAAGACCCCAATATTCCCCAAACCATGGAAGACATTTGTTGCGCCCTGGTAGACGAAGAAAAAAAATGGCTTGAATTTTCTGAAGAGCCCCTGGGTTACCCGGGTGCATTAAGCATCAGCACCATACTCAAACTGAAAAGGGGATCCTGCGTGGAATGGTCTGGATATGGCGCAGTGGCTGCCCGCGCCTTTGGCATACCGGTAGCCATTGATTATGTGCCTCAATATGGAAACCGGTATACCACTCATAAATGGAATGCCCTGATCTTGTCGGATACTTCCTTTCTTTCATTTTTGGGGGCGGAAAGCCGGCCGGGGGATCATGCCCCGATACGGGAGGGCGAAACCAAGTTCGCTAAAGTATTCCGGTGGCAGTTAAGCCCTAACCCGGAAAGTTTTGCATTCAGAGCCAGAAAAGCAGGGATCACTCAGATACCCTCTTATCTGGAAGATACACGGATCCGGGACGTGACGGCTTTTTATACCAGGGTGTCTGACCTGAGTTTTGAAGTCAATGGGAGTTTGGGCAGGCCCATGTATTTATGTGTATTTAAAAACTGGGATTGGGAGGCGATAGCCGGTGGATTTATAGATCAGGGAACCGTACGTTTTCCCCAAATGGGAAGAGCCGTGCTGTATGTGCCTATGTATTATGACGGTGGTCGTTATCAGGCCGCCGGCCCCCCGATAGGGCTAATGACTGATAATCAAATAAAAGTATACCGGGCCGGCGAGGAAGGAGACATGATCCTGAAACGTAAATACCCATTTAAAAGAACAGAAGAATGGCTCCGCGAGCATTCCTTGCAGAATGCCCGGTTTGAGGGAGACAATGATCCGGAGTTCACAAATCCTGCTTTATTATATTATGTACTTAGGAATGTAAGGCCTTATCGGGGCGCCCGGGTCAATAATCTCGCTCTCAAAGACCAATGGCCATATGATTCGCTCTGGAGAGAGGTCCGGGTGCGTCACCTGGATAGTTTCCAATACCTTCGACTGGTATTTCGAAAGGGAAATGAATTTAGAATCGGTGAAATCGAATTTTATACCCAGGGTATGGCCCAGCCACTTAAGGGTAAATATATTGGCAAT
>CAYOPD010000154.1:0-9088 GCA_964405735.1 uncultured Saprospiraceae bacterium
AAAGGCATTGACAAAGGAAGGGATTTAGTTCCCTGCTACTTCAATCGCCTTCTTCCACACTCTAAGAAAGTTTCCGGAACAAATCTTCGCGATGTCTTCTTCCGAATATCCGCGGGCAAGCAATTCATAAATGATATTTGGATACGCGGAGACATCTTTCAGTCCGACCGGCAGGGAATCGCCCACTCCGTCGTAATCGGATCCAAAGCCTACATGGTCGATCCCGGCGAGTTTGACGACATGGTCTATGTGATCCGCTACTCTTTTAACATCGGAATAAAGGGTAGGGTGGCCGGCCTCAAATTGTTTTATAATTGGTTTAGCTGCACTGTCCCGGTGAGTCAGGTTTTGCGCGGCCAGCAGGGCTTCCAGATCATTCCGGTCCCGGTTGTTTTTCAGACGGATTTCATTATCGAGGAAATCGGACCCGAAATTGATCATGATCAAGCCTCCATTGCCTTTCAGGGCGGCAATCATGTCATCCGACATATTGCGTTCAAAGCCTGGCGTAAAATGCCTGCATGAAGAATGCGAGGCAATCACCGGCGCCCGGCTGATCCTTAGGACCTGCCAGTAGCTGCTGTCCGTGATATGGGATACATCCACGAGCATGCCCACCCGGTTCATTTCTTTTACCACCTCCTTCCCGAAGGGGCTGAGGCCTTTCCAGGTGCGGGTGGTAGCATAGGCGGCGTCGCAGATCTGGTTGTCTTCGGAGTGGGTCAATGTGATGTAGCGGATCCCGCGATTGTAAAAATATTCAACGTTGCTTAGATCGTTTTCTACAGGTGCGCCGTTTTCCATGCCCATGGGCAGGGAAATCAGCCCCTTTTTAAAATTGGCTTCGACCTGACCGGGGTTGAGGCCCGGGGCAAATTTATCCGGGTGAGCTTCGATGATGCCGTTGACCATGTCGATCAGTTCGTCGGCAAATGTTTTGGCCCCTCCTTTCTGATAGGAGGCCGGGATGTAAATGGACATGATGGGTGCTGAAAGGCCGCCTTTTTTGGCACGCACATAATCAAAGTCCCCCTCCTGGCTTTCCACCGGGATGCCAATCAATTCTTTGGTAGGCCTGAAATTTTTAATATTCAGCCGGTAAGGAAGGTCCACATGGCCGTCGAAGATGAGGTATTTATGAGCCAGTTCATCCGCCATTAACCGCAGGCCCGCTTCCGTCTTCGGCATCAGGACCACCTCGCGCATGGGCACCGGGTCCGTCTTTCCGGCGTTATTGGATTGCGGCCCTCGCCCCTGGCCGCAGGCGGCGAAAATCAGGAGGAGGATGGGGAAGAAAGGTTTCACTGGTGGATGGTGGTTAATGGGTGGTTATCTCAACAAAGTCACCGTCCCGCTCACTTCCTGAGGTGCAGCGTCCCCGCAAATATAGGTGAGCCGGTAGATGTAAACATCTGAGGCCGCTTCGTTGCCGTTGATGCGGCCGTCCCAGCCATTTTCCGGATCGGTATTGTTGTATACCAACTGGCCCCAGCGGCTGAAAACCAGAATTTTGGTAATGGTCAGCGTGCCATCGGAGTAATTGAAATAATCATTTTTTTCATCGTTGTTGGGCGTGAAGGCATTGGGAATCTTCTTTTTCAGCTCTTCCGGTGAAATGCAGGGAATGACCTGGACAATAATACTGGCGGCCAGCGGGCAGCCATTGAGGTCGATGGCTTCAAAGCGGTAGGTATAATTGCCGGCCGTAGCGGGGGTATGGGTGAGGGTGAGGCCGTTTTCATTGAGCGTGCTGCCATTGACGCTCCACCGTACATTCCGGACATTGCTGTTGATTCCGGTAGCATTGATCTGCAGCCTGCTTCTTTCGTAAATGCTGCCCTGGGGGCTGCGCTGGAGGATCAGGGAATTGGGTGGGCAGATCACCTCGATCAGGAATTGATAGGTCCACCTGCATCCGTTGGCATCCGTGATCTCCACATCGACTTCATGGACGCCGGGGCCCAAATTGTTGACGGTTGTCGTCAGGCTGCCGGAGGGCACTGCATTGCGGTCTACACTCCATTTAAATGCTTTGGTGCCGGTGGGAAGCTGAAGCAGAAATTGTACATTCGAACCTGCCGGGATAGGTTGTGGGATATTTGTGAAAACCCCAACCTGCGGCTTTTGAAAAACGCGGGTGGTGATCATGGCCGTGGCATCGCATCCGTCTTTTTTTGCCTCGACCATGTACTGTTGCTGTCCGAGAACGAGGATTTTGGGATTATCGCATTTCTCGCAACTGATCAGCCCGTCCTGGGGCGACCATTTAAAGTCCTCATAGACCGCACTGTCTTTATTAAAATTAATCTGGACCGTTTCGCCGGGGCAGACCGTCGTATCTACCGGGCCTACCGGGATGGTCGGTTCGACCACTTTTATATATATACTGTCGCGATGGACGCAGGCATTGTTTTCGGTGATCCTCACGTAGGTGGTCGTTTTATCTGCACTGACCACGGCATTGAAGGTATCAGACGGGGTCTGAAATCCATTGGAAGGATTCCACATGGGTTTGATGGCCGGGAACAGGTCTTTGGGATGCCGCTGGCTGAAGAAAAAGATGCTGTCCCCCGGGCAATATTTGTCCTTCTTGGGAAAGTGTGTGATTTTGGTATCCCGCAGGGAATCCATGCTGACATAGACGGTATCAGCGGCCTTACAAACGCCGGAAGTCACATTTACAAAATAACGGGCGGATTTTGGAGGTTTGACCTGGATTGAAGTCGGATTGAGGACCCGGGTCGTACTGTCCAGCGGGCTCCAGACAATCTGGGCATTGGCCGGTGTACGCGTGGCCACAAGCCGGAATGAATCCGGAAAACAAAGGAATAAGGTGTCTTTGGTGTTGAGGGTGACCCCTATGGGCTGGCTGATGACCTGGATCGTATCGCGTTCGACGCAATTGTCGATGGTGGCCGTAAGGATCACCGGGCTGGTCCTGATCGGAAGGATGGTGAAAATATTCGGATCGTTTGTCGGGGCGGCCATATCGGCAGGGAACCAGTTGATCACGGAACCGGCCGCACGGTACAGATTCAGTTTGAATGGTTCGTTGGAGCATTGACGAAAGGTATCCTGTGAGGTAAGGATCCGGGCAATATGGTCCTGGATCGTAATTCGGAAAGTATCGGCAAAACCATTTAGCCCACGGGCGATCAAAACAATGGTTTCTTCACTTTCTTCAAAAACATCTCCGAATACCGTAAGGTCAAAACTGCGGCTTTGCTGGCCTGTGGTAAAAAGAATGGTATCTGTAACGTTGGTGGCGAAATCGATGCCCCGGGTGGCGGTCCCGCTAATGCCGATTACAAAGCGGGTGTTTTGACGGGCCGTGCTGTCGAGGGTAAAAACCAGTTGGTCGTTGTTGAGCAAGCCGCATTTTTCATTGACTGCAACCTTGCCGCTTGCCAGGCTGATTTTTATTTTCTGGGCGAAAACGAACGGGCAGCTTAACAAGACAAAGACTGTGGCAAATATTAATTTTTCCCTCATTGCGGCTGATTGTGAAAGTGAATCAAAAATACAACAATTTTATAACGCACAGCCATTGAATATCAAGGCCATCCGCGCCTAAATGGAGAAAGGACTCACTTTTTATTCAACCGGATTTTGACGTTTTCGTTGATGATCCTGGACATTTCAACGAGCTGGTTGCCGGCCCAGGCCATATCCATGTCTTCGACCTTCAGGGCGCTGCTGTCCTGGATGGGTTTGTAGTTGATGTAATCCTGTATCCGCAGACCTTGGATCTTTCTGGGGTTGATGGCCTGGCGAAAACGCAATCCCTTTTCGTCCGGTTCGGTATAGGAATAAGCCAGGTAATCCATGGTATGGTTTTTCTTATGGATCCAGAATACGTAGATATCATCGTGAATGAGCCGGTCAGCCGGGTCTGTCTTAAAACGGATCCTGATTTTATGGTAGGGTTGTTCCATGAGGACCACTTCACCAATGTATTCTTTGATCACAGGAGGATCATTTAGCTGGAAAGGGAGGCCGAAAAAATAAAACACTCCCCGAACAGAATTCGAAAACGCTTCCTTCTTTTTCGTGTCGAGAACTACTTCAGTCTGACCCACAATCCGGGTAAAACCCTGATTGGTCAGCACATCGTGAATCACCGTGCCCAGGGAATCCCAGAACCGTTCATAGACGTATTTTCCTTCCAGGCGGGTGGATTTATAATGACGGTCCCTGAATTTAAACTCAATGATGGATTGGTCGAAAACCTTGCTGCCATGCGCTTTAATCGCCTGGTCAACCAGGTATTGAGGATCTTTTTGATCGCCGTCCGGCTTGCAGTTATTGAACAACAGACAGGACCAAAAGGCCGTCAAAAACAGGTAAAATCCTCTTTTCATGAGTCGTGATTTAGATTTTGGATAATGCGATCCGGATATCCTCTTCAATATCGTCAATATGTTCAAGTCCTACACTGAAACGGACGAGATTGGGTGTGATGCCCACCATCAAACGCTCCGGCTCCGTCATTCTGCTGTGGGTGGAAGAAGTGGGGTGGGTGGCGATGGACCGGGTGTCCCCCAGATTGGGCGAGATGGAAATCATTTCCAGGTGGTTTATAAACCGGAGGGTTTTTTCATAATCTCCTTTTACTTTAATACAGACTATCCCTCCGCCTGCTTCCATCTGTCGCCTGGCCAGGCCGGCTTGGGGATGGCTTTCTGAAAAAGGATAAATCACCTCTTCCAGGCCGGAATGATCCTTGAGCCTGGAAGCCAGTTCTTCGGCCTGCCGGCAATGTGCCCTCACACGCAAGGCCAGGGTTTCCATGGATTTACTGATCACCCAGGCATTAAATGGAGAAATGGAAGGGCCGGAATGCCTGTTGAAAAAAGCGATCTTTTCCATAAGGTCCTCTTTCCCTGCAACGATACCACCCAATACACGTCCATGCCCGTCGGCATATTTGGTAGCAGAATGAATGACCAGGGAGGCGCCAAATTTGATGGGTTTTTGAAGGACCGGAGAGGCAAAACAATTGTCCACTGCGAGGATGAGATCATGGCTGGCTGCGAAGGATCCTGCCTGTGCCAGATCGGTGATCCAAAGGGAAGGATTGGATGGTGTTTCAAGGAATACCATCCGGGTATTGGGGTTCAGGGCTTGTTCCCAGCTGGATACATCGACCGGATCAACATAGGTGCAGGTGATGCCCCACCGGGGCAATATATGGCTCAGCACCTGGATGGAAGATCCAAACAAAGCCCTGGAAGCGATGACATGGTCGCCGCTGTTGAGCAAACCGGCTATGGAAGAAAACACGGCGGCCATTCCGGAGGCTGTAGCCACCCCGGCAGGAGCTTCTTCAAGCAAACAGAATTTTTTAACCAATTCTTCCACATTGGGATTGGTATACCTGGAATAGACATTGGCTTCCGTCACACCTGCAAAGGCATCAGCCATATCATCCCCGGAATCAAAGGCATAGCTGGAAGTCAGGAACAGCGGGGTGCTGTGTTCTCCATGCTGGGTCCGGTCTGTTTGTGTCCGGATGGCTATGGTTTCGTCTTTGAAATTTCTTGAACTCATATGGAATGAATGGTGTAGGCATAGGTGACGGGCACGGATTTTTTCAGGATCTGGGATACCGAGCAGTATTTATCGATGGAGAGGGAGATGGCTTTCTCCACCTGCCGGGCATCCAGCTTGCCATACAAATGATAATGGGCATGAATTTTTACAAACAAGGACGGAATATGATCGGGATCCCGGTCTGCTTCAATCTCCACCCGGATGTCCGCCAGTTCCTGCCTGAATTTTTTTAAAAATAAAACGATGTCGATGCAGCTGCAACCGCCGAGGGCGCTGATCAGGGTCTCCATGGGCCCCATGCCTTTCCCGGTGCCCCCGGAAGCCGCTTTGGCATCCATTTCAATGGTATTTCCATGGGTATTGGCCGCTTCAAAATGAAGGGGATCGCCGATTCTCCTCAGTGTAATCTTCATCCGGATTTAAAAATTGGGTGCAAAGCTAATTGATTTATATTTTTGCCTTTTACCGTGGCTGAAAATAAAGTCTACCAATCTGATCTGCCTTTCTCCCTGGAAGGAGGCGCCACATTATCCGGGCTTGAAATTGCTTATACCGACACAGGAAGCGCAGACCTGCCTGTAGTCTGGATTTGCCATGCCCTCACGGCCAATGCGGATCCTTCCGAATGGTGGCCCGGATTGGTCGGTGAAGGCCGGCTTTTTGACCATACTAAATACCGGGTCATCTGTGCCAATATCCTCGGATCATGTTATGGTACTACCGGACCAACATCGGTCAATAAAGCCACCGGCCAAACCTATCGCGACGCCTTTCCACTGGTCACCATACGCGATATGGTGAATGCTCACCGTTTGTTGCAAAGTCACCTTGGGATCGACAAAATATTCCTTTCCATCGGGGGATCAATGGGTGGCCAGCAGGTCCTGGAATGGGCCATAATGGACCCTTACCTGTTTGAACACATCTGCCTGCTGGCCTGCAACGCGAGACATTCACCCTGGGGCATCGCTTTCAATGAAGCGCAGCGCATGGCCATCGAAGCGGGCATCGACGCAGAAGGCAATGTCAATCCGCTCGGCCTTGAAGCCGCGCGCAGCCTGGCCATCCTGTCTTACCGCCACTATATCACCTTTGATCTCAAACAATTCGAGACCGAAGATAAAATCGATGATTTCAGGGCCTCTTCATACCAACGTTACCAGGGATTAAAACTAAGCCGCCGTTTCAATGCCCATTCTTATATCACCCTGAGCAAAGCCATGGACAGCCATCACGTCGGCCGTAAACGCGGAGGCATTCCCCACGCCCTTTCCCTGGTCAAGGCCAAAACCGCCGTCATCGGCATCAATACCGATGTCCTTTTTCCACTTGCGGAACAAAAATTACTTGCCGATCAGATCCCCGGAGCCACGCTGGATAAGATTCATTCCGATTATGGGCATGATGGATTCCTGTTGGAATATGAGGATATTCAGGGAGTATTGGGGAGGAGGTTTGGGATATGACTAGGATTGAGGATTGAGGATTGAGGATTGAGGTTTGAGGATTGAGGATTGAGATCTCCAATAACCGGATCCCATTTACCTCTGACCTCTAGCCTCTAACCTTACTAATCAGCTTTACCTGCTGCGCCGCCCCCGACTGGTACCGCACATAATAATTTCCTTCCGGCAGGTCCTCTGAATTCCAGTAATACTGATGCTCCCCTTTTGGCAGGTGGCCATGTTGTATATTCTGGATCAATTGTCCTCCCGGATTGAAGATGGAAATGCTGGAATGCTCTCCGGTGGACTGAACTTTGAAATTAATGATGGAGACAAAAGGATTGGGGTAGGCCTGGATAAGGGTAAGCCCGGCCAGGTGCTTGTCTTCTTTGACCGGGGTTGAGAGGCAACTGTATGCCGGTTTGATGATGGGCAGGGTCTGGTAATTTTTGGTCAGGACCGTTTGCACATCGGACCTGGATATGCAAAACCAGTTTTCCAGAACACTGCCGTACACCGACCGGAAATCGTATTGCATGGGGATGTTGTCGTCCCATTTGGCTTCGGTGGGCAGGGTAGGGTTTTCTCCGAGCAATCCGCCCTGGATGGCATTGCCAAAGAGGAACATGGGGGCCGCGGCTCCATGATCCGTACCCCGGCTGGCATTGGATATAATGCGTCGTCCGAATTCGGAAACGGTCATCCCGATCACCCGGTCCTGCAGGCCAAGGGCGGTGAGGTCATCCAGGAATGCTTTGACCGAGGAGGATATCCTTTGAAGTAGGTTGGCATGCTCACCTGTGGAGTGATCCCCGTTTTGCACCTGGTTGTCATGGGTGTCAAAGCCGCTGATATTTACTTTATAGATCCTGGTTTTGAGTCCCCCTGCAATCAGGCGGGCGACTATTTTCAATTGGTCGGCCAGGTTGTTCTGCGGATAGGTCACCTTGTTCTTTGCCTGTCCAAAAGCAAGTTTCATGCGTTCGCCATAGGTATTGGACTGTTTTTTTATCAGGCGTACATAGCCGAGTTTATCGCCGTATGGGTTTTGGGGCAAGGGGGTTTCGATGCCCTGGATCAGTTTGTTGAATTCTTCAGGATTGGCGATGGTCACGCTCATGCTGGTGGCCGGCCCCTGGAAAGTAAGGCTCTGTCCATAGCCGATTTCCACGGAAAGAGGATCGGGCATGTCCTGGGTGGGAAATCCGTTTGGGAAATTGGGATACTCCTGGTTGAGATACCTGCCTGCCCATCCCGAACTCAGGATTTCTTCCGCATCCGATGCAGACATCCAGATATCGGTGGAACGGAAATGGGAATAATTGGGGTAGGGGTAACCGACCGACTGAATGATCTTCACCCGGCCTTCGTGAAAGAGTCCCCGTATTTCATCCAGGGCCGGATGCAGCCCGGTCTTCACCGTGGTATTCAGGGCCAATACCCTGTTTGCCGGCAGTGCCACGGATTGACGGGCCTTCTGGTACAGGTCCATCTGGTCCAGGGAATCAAGGTATTCAGGCCGTCGTTTCCTCCGTCGAGCTGGACGATGACCAGCACCCGGTCCGTATCGATCTTGAACCAATCAAACCAATGGGGCAATTTGTCCGCCCGGAAACCCGGAAAAAACGAACCGGCAGCCAGGCCGGATCCCGCAAAGCGGAAAAAATGCCTTCTGTCCATCTTCCTTACATGATTTGATATTCATCCATCTGCAGGATGTATTGGTAAAAAATTTTAAGGCGGACTTCCACCGTATTCCTGGTCATGGCATCGTAGGGTTTTGCCTTCCAGGCCACCCAGGCATTGGTCCAGTAATAATCGCTGATCTGGCCGGAGAGCAGGATGTTTTTGAGGTGGTTTTTCACTTCAGCGTCTATGGGTACATCATAGAGCCTGCCCAGCACCTCTTCGATCAGGAGGTTGGGATTTTCCGGGTGGGTCAGGGTATCGGTATAGGCCGGCCAGTCTATGGTGGCCACTCCCTGGTTCATCTGGTAGCCATACCAGACCAGCATGTCCGAATGGTTGCCACGCTGATGAATGGTATGGGTGCTGATCCAGGACCGGTCGTATTGCGGGTATTGATAGTA
>CAYOPD010000155.1:0-8973 GCA_964405735.1 uncultured Saprospiraceae bacterium
TATTTTGAGGCCTTCACCCGGGATTGGCAAATACTGGAAGAGGTGCGCCTGAGCGAAAAGGACCGCAACGACCCCAAGACCATGAATACCCACCTGCACCTCATTGAAGCTTATGCCAATCTTTACCGGGTATGGAAGGATAGCCGGCTTGAGCAATCGATCCGCAAATTGCTTGATGTATTTGAACAACACATCATTCATAAGGAAAACCATCACCTCCAGCTTTTTTTTGATGCCGGCTGGAGCCCGACCTCCCGGAGTATTTCCTATGGCCATGATATCGAGGCTTCCTGGTTGCTCTATGATTCGGCAGGGGTACTTCAGGATCCTCTTTTGAATAAAAAGTGGGCGGCCGTGGCTATTCAAATAGCAGATGCTTCGGTTGAGGGATTGCAGGCCGATGGCAGTTTTATCCATGAATCGGACCCCTTGTCGGGACACCTCGACCGGCACCGGGAATGGTGGGTCAGCGCGGAAGGCATGCTTGGGTTTCTCCATGCCTGGAAGTTGAGCGGCGATCCGGTATATCTGAAACACGTTTATGGACTTTGGAATTTTATCAAAAAACACCTCCTCGACCTTAACGGCGGGGAATGGTATTGGGGGGTTTATCCGGATTATACCCTCATGCCGGATTATAAATTGGGTTTCTGGAAATGCCCTTATCATAATGTCCGCGCCGGGCTGGAAATCCTCAGATTATTAGAAGATGAAACAGAATCCCGCTCCCCACTGATTACTGATGACTGATTACTGATCACTACCGCCTGATACCTCCCCATTCTTTATCTTTGCGCGCTCATTCAACCTGATTTTCCGATAACCGGAAGCTAAAGGCAATTTATCCATCTCTATGCAAATATTAAAATTTGGTGGTTCCAGTGTCGGCAGTCCTGAAAGGATCATTTCCGTCATCGGGATCCTTCAGGAATACTCCAATAAAAAAATACCATTTACTGTCGTCTTTTCTGCTTTCAGCGGAGTCACTGATTCTCTGATCCGGATGGCTCAGGCAGCGGCAAAGGGCGATCCGGCTTATGAGGCCATGTGGTCCGTTTTCCACGAGCGGCATATCCAGGCTATTGAAGCCCTGGTCGAAGATAACGGCCGGAAATCCCGCCTGACACTGGAATTCAATGAAATGTCAGTCACCCTGAAAAATCTATTACAAGGTACGTATCTGGTGATGGAAGCTTCTCCGCGTACCATGGATTATGTATTGAGCTTTGGGGAGCGGGCTTCCTGTATGATCATCACTGAAGCTATGAATCAACGTGGGTTGCCGGCGGAATGTCTGGATGCCCGGGAGTTTATCAAAACGGATAAAAACTTTGGCGCTGCCAGGGTGGATCACATCCTGACCAATAAATTGATTCGTAAAAAATTCAGGCCTTCCAAAAAAATAAAGGTGGTTACGGGTTTCATCAGCAGCGCGAAAGGCGGTTTGACGACCACCCTCGGACGCGGAGGCTCGGATTATACTGCTTCCTTATTGGGAGCCGGCCTTGGTGCGGAAAGGGTTGAAATATGGACCGATGTGGATGGGGTCCTCACGGCGGACCCCAGATTGGTGGATAAAGCGTTTACCATTCCCAAACTATCCTATGTGGAAGCTATGGAAATGTCCCATTTCGGCGCTAAGGTCATTTATCCCCCCACCATTAAACCGGCCATGGACCTGGGCATACCGATTGCCATTAAAAACACCTTCAACCCCGGGTTTCCCGGTTCCCTGATTACCAAAGAAAAGGTTAAACACCAGCATCCGGTCACAGGTATTTCATCGGTCAGCAATGTGTCCCTGCTCACCCTTCAGGGCAGTGGTTTGTTTGGGGTGCCGGGTGTAGCTGCCCGGGTATTTGAAGCCCTCGCCGAAAAAGGGATCAACGTCATGTTGATCACCCAGGGATCCTCGGAATCGTCCATCAGTTTTGCAGTCAGGCCGGAAGACGGCCAGGAAGCCAAGACAGCAGTCGACCATGCTTTTGCCCGGGACATCAGTGCCAGCACGGTGGAACCTACTCACCTGGAAAAGGATTTGTCGGTAGTGGCCCTCATTGGAGAAAATATGCGCTATACACCCGGCATCGCAGGCCGTATGTTCAGGTCTCTTGGTAAAAACGGGATCAATGTTGTAGCCATTGCCCAGGGATCATCCGAATTGAATATTTCCGCGGTGATCAGCAGGGCCGATGAAGCCAAAGCGCTCAATGCCTTGCATGAAGGCCTGTTTTTGTCCGACACCAAAGCCCTGCATCTCTTTATCATCGGGACCGGCCTGATCGGTGGTACCCTGATCCGCCAGATCAAAGCACAAGCCGAATATTTACTGAAGTCAAAACACCTGGAAATTAAAATCGTCGGACTGGCCAACAGCCGCAAGATGATTTTTGATGAAAAAGGCCTTGATACGGAAAAATGGAAAGAAAGCCTCATGGAAAAAGGAAGCACCATGAAACTCGCCCGCTTTATTGACCAGATGAAACAAATGAACCTGTCCAATTCCATTTTTATCGACAATACGGCTTCAGAGATTGTAGCTTCCCATTACGATAAAATCCTGGATGCAAGCATCAGTATCAGTACGCCCAACAAAGTGGCCGCTTCCAGCAAATTTGCCCGTTACAACAAACTCAAGGAGATCGCGGACAACCGGGGAGTCCAATTTCAGTACGAAACCAATGTTGGGGCGGGACTCCCGGTCCTTTCCACCCTGAAAAACCTGATGATTTCAGGCGACCGCATCCTCAAAATTGAAGGTGTGCTTTCGGGATCCCTTTCGTATATATTCAACAAATTCAAGTCCGGAACACGCTTTTCGGACCTGGTCAAGGAGGCCAGGGACAAGGGGTATACCGAACCGGATCCCAGGGATGATTTGTCCCTCAAGGACATCAGCAGGAAAATATGCATTCTGGCCCGGGAAGCCGGCCACCGCGTGGAACTGGAAGAGGTCGAACTGGAAAAAATATTGTCGGAGAAAGCGTTTAAGGCAAAAACCGTGGCCGATTTTTTAAAGGTTTTGGAGCATGACGATCCACACTACGAAAAGCTGATCCGGGATGCGGAAACCAACGGGGCTAAAATACGCGTGATCGCTAAAGTTGAAGTCATAGCTTCTGGATTTTCCCGGAGCCGGGTCTCGGTGGGCCTGCAGCAGGTAGCCCCCGAAAATCCCTTTTATCAGCTGGGAGGCAGCGATAATATGATTGTGTTTACCACCGAAAGGTACCACGAGCGCCCCCTGGTGGTGCGGGGCCCGGGGGCAGGCGCCGAAGTGACGGCTGCAGGTGTTTTTGCGGAAGTCGTGACCATCGGAGATTATTTGTCGGGATATGGGTACTGAAAAAATAAAAGCATTCGCACCGGCGACACTGTCCAATATCTGTGTTGGATTTGATGTGATGGGACTTGCCATTGAATCACCCGGGGACGAGGTGTTGGCGGGGAGGCACGCTAGTCCTGGCGCTCATATCCTGTCGACCAACCATCAAAAGATCCCTTTAGATCCCGCTCTCAACACCGCTTCGGTTGCCGTACAGGCAATGCTGGACAGATACGGGGATCCCACCCTGGGAATCGGTTTGGATATCATTAAAAAAATGCCTGTTGGCACGGGTATGGGGTCAAGTGCCGCCAGCGCCGCCGCGGCATTGGTGGCCGCCAATGCATTATTGGGAGATCCATTTCGAAAAATTGAACTGTTGGAGTTTGCGGTAGTTGGGGAGCGGGCGGCAGACGGAGCAACTCATGCGGACAATGTAGCTCCATCCCTGATGGGCGGCCTGATGATCATCCGCAGCCTCAGCCCGGTGGATGTGGTACAATTGCCCATCCCAACCGAGCTCTATATTGGTTTGTTGTTTCCGCACATCACCATTCTCACCAAGGAAGCACGGGGCATTTTGCAACCGGAAGTCCCTATGAAACAGTTTATACAACAAACCGCCAATATGGGTGCTTTTGTTTCCGCCTTATACCGGGAGGACTGGGAACTGATGGGTCGCAGCCTGGTGGACCTGGTAATAGAACCGCAAAGAGCCAGGCTGATCCCTTTCCTGGATGAAGTTAAAAAAGCCGCCTACCAGGCAGGGGCCATTACCTGTTCCATATCGGGTGCCGGCCCGGCCATTTTTACCTTTGCCAGAGGAAAATCCAACATCACCCGGGTCGCCCAGGCTGTCGAGGAGGTGATGAATGGACTGAATATCCCCTACGATTTCCATATTTCCCCTATTAATCAAAAGGGGACAGTGGTGATGGAAGGGAAATAAAGAAGATTAAAACCTATATAAATTTATATAACAATAATATATATATAGAAACAATATATATACAAGTTTTTTATTAACATGGCATTAAAATCCGTTAAGAATGGTCTACATTTATCGCATTAGTCCCTTCACAGTTAATGCAATTCTCTACCCGACCACTTCTCTCCTTCAATCCGGAATCTAGATTATTTTATAAATTAATAGTAAGGGTTTCTTTAGCAATCAATTTCGCCTGTTTTTTTTTACGCCCGGGTTTTTCTCAACAAATTCAATTTAATTATACTGGCCGCGTTCAGCCCTGGTATGTGCCCAGTTGCGTGCAAAGGATAAAAATTGAAGCCTGGGGAGCCCAGGGAGGTAATTCCATGGATTGCAACAATACTATTCAACCCGATGGCGGATTGGGTGGTTATGCGACCGGGGAACTCAATGTAACTCCCGGCCAGGTACTCTACATTTATATTGGAGGCCAGGGCCAGGTGGGTCGTAATGAAGAAAACGACGGTGGGTACAACGGAGGCGGTGATGGGGGCCGGTATGGTGCAGGAGGTGGCGGAGCCACCGATATCAGGATGGCTTTGTCCGATCTGGATTCCAGGTTCATTGTGGCCGGTGGAGGCGGTGGCGGGAATACGGGTTGTCCTGACGATCATGGAACAGGCGGTGCGGGAGGTGGAACCTCCGGAGCAGACGGACTGGCTCTTTTCGACTGGAGCCCGGCAGGCGGAGGAGGTACTCAAATAGGAGGAGGAACTGCAGGGATTAAAGGACAAGCAGGGGGATGGGGATTTGGAGGGGGCCCTGTAGCCGTCGATTCCCAATTCCATATGAGCGGCGGCGGGGGCGGTTGGTATGGTGGAGGAAGTGCCTATGGGGCCGGGGCCGGAGGCGGATCTTCCATGGTAGGCATTATGGGTTATGACGATTTGGAAAATGGCATGACCCGGGCAGGAGTAAGACAAGGCAACGGGCTATTGATCATCTCTTTACTGGAAGATAATGAATGTAGTTTTTGTGAACTGAACTGCAATTCGAAAGTGAATATTTCCATGCCGGTTACAGAATGTTACCGCATCATTCGCCCGGAGGAATTATTGAGTAGTGTCAACGAAAATTGCACCACATTCGGGTACGGTCTGAATATAACCTATCCCTTTGGGACTTCGAGATTGAATGGAAATGATGTAGACCGGTCTCATCTTGGATTTGACCTGATCTATTCCATTCAGGATCCTTCCGGTACGAATGCATGCTGGGGTTACTTACGTATGGAGGATAAAGCGCCCCCCTTTGCCGGTTGTCAGGGAACCCGTGAAATCTCCTGTTACCAACTCAAGAAATTACTGGATCTGAGCACTCAGGTAGTTGATAACTGTTCGGTTAAAAACGAAGCAACCCTGCTAAAATTACATTTCGCGGATTCCGCTTGCCTGAACGACACCATTATCGGGGTGATTGTCCGGACCATACGTACCACAGATTCCTGGAAAAACACATCGACCTGTACGGATACGCTGATCATTACCAGGGATTCCATTGGTGAAACCCAGGCACCGGACCTGGTTTCCCTGAATTGCAAGATTACCTGCAAAACGGATCCGGCAACCCAGGGACCGTTTCAACCTGATTATGAAGACATCCATTTTTCCCAGGACCCGGGCCACCCTTATTATCCGGACCCGGAATTCCTTCTGCATTTACAGCAACAGGATAGCTTTTTAACCGACAGAAACTGCATAAGCGAGAAATTGCAGATTGTACCCTACCTGTATGACAGTGTGTTGGTTTTAGAGGGCGGCCGGTACATCAAAGTATGGAAAGCGGTCGATCAATACCCATATCAGAGCGGTTATTGTAAAATCCAGGTAACCTATTCCGATCTGATCCTTCCCGTTTGTGGAACGTATGCCTTCAAAATCAGGCGGGAGTGGAGATTGACCGACTGGTGCACGGGGGAAGAAAAAACGATTATTCAGTATATTGAAATCACTGATCGAATACCGCCTGCCTTATTTATGGCAAACGGGGGTTTGGATGCACCAGACAACCGTTTATACTATCGCTCCTTTGTGGATGTACATTCCTGTTTTGGAGAGGTAAATCTGAAAGAACTGATTACGGTGGATTGTGATCCGACCATCCGGCAAAATTTTAGAGTATCATATGCAGACGTATCCCATCCGGCAAAAATTACCGTACTGGAAGGAACCCTGCCTGGGAAAATCAAATTGCCTGCCGTTGAAGGAGTTTATGGGGCGAGGTGTTTCAACATCCGGGTTAGTTTGGTGGATGATTGCCTGAACCGCTACGATACGGTCATCGTGGCCTGCATTCTGGACGAAACACCGCCTGAGGTTCTGGTGGATGGAGAGGTAACGGCCACCGTCGACCCGGCCACCTGCTGGTCACGGATCTATGCCAGGGACCTGGACAATGGCAGCAGGGACAACTGTTGTGATGTTCTTCACTTTGCCATAGCCACCCAGGACTCCATTGATGCGGCGCGTAAATACGTTTATGATGCGATCATTGCACAATGCGGATTTGCCGATTACGATTCATCGAGGGCGTATTATGATTTTTACATTGAAGATTATATCAGTTCATACATATTCAAGGATTACCTGGACCTCACTGCCTGTGAAGAATATCAGGTCGTGGTCCGGGTATGGGAGGCCTGTGGCATACCCCGCTTTGACCCGCATATCTGGCCCTGTTCGGAACATCAATGGTTTTTGTATAATGCCGGATATCCACGGAGTCATTACCGGGCCGATCACAACCTTAATTTTGGTTTTTCGAAAAATGCCAAATATGAAAAGTTCAAGGCGCCAAAAGATTGCAACTGGAGATATCCGCTTATATTCTGCGATCCCCTTCTGGCTGAATGGTTTGCGGTTGCCGGACTGGATGATTTCGAACCATATTATGAAGGTGCCGGCGCTGCAGAGTTGTGCAATTTTGATTTTTACTGGCCGCGGCTGGGTCTGATGTCCACGGCCAACAATTCAAATACCCAGGGCAATCCTCCGGGCAATACCTGTTCGAGGATGTTGTGGAAGGATGGTATGGTCAGGGTCACCGTGGTAGACAAAACCCCGCCTCTGGCCCAAAAGCCGGATGACCTGGTCTGGTACTGCGACGGTCTCCTGGCTTCCGGGCATAATCATTATGAATTTGCCCGCTGCAAAGACGAGGATTATGAAACAGACAATGCCAAAGACCATAGTTGTGTTGACTCGTACGGTAAACCCTATAATGAAATAGAGTGCATCAAAGAAAATGATAACGATTTAATCGATGCCCTGGATGCTGCCGGCAAACCATTCGGATGGTATGGTTGCAATACCTATGGACACAGCCATCCGGATGAACATGGGAAACCGGTTCCCTGTACTTCGGGAGAGGGAAGCTGGGCGCCGGTGTATTGCCGCAGCTGGTTGTGCCTGGATGCTTCGGACGATTTAGGTAAGAAGGACCCCAGCTTGAATTTTTGGAAGCCCCGGCTGAACAACGGACCCCTGGATTCCCTGGATGCAGGAAACGGATATTTCTGGATTTGGGACAACTGTGATATCGACAGCACGGATCTCATCTCCAAAGACTCCTCCTTTGTGGATGCTTGTGGAAACGGCTGGGTAAAACGGACCTGGTATGCAAAAGACCATTGTGGCAACGAAGTCACCACTTACCAAAAAATAATCACTAAACATCGTTCTGATTTTGAGGTAATATTTCCTCCTGATGTATATACCACTTGTACAGACCCGGCTGCCCTTTCACAGGATGCGCTGGGCAGGCCTATGGTGATGGATGACGAATGTGAGGTGGTAGGGGTGGTATATACCGATGAGTTATTTAACGATCTTCCGGATGCATGTTATAAGATTGTACGAACCTGGAGGGTTATCAACTGGTGTAGCTATCGGAATGAACCCAATCAAGCTGTCGAATCCGGAGATGTCCTGGTCGATGACCGCCTGATCGCAGACCCGATCAACAGGCCTTGTGTTTACCGGCATCTCAAAGATAAAGGGGATGGCCTGATGACCTATATTCAAATTATCAAGGTCAGGGACAGCCTTCCGCCCACTTTAACCTGTCAGGACACTACCATTTGCATTTACAATCAGGAGTGTGATCTTCCGCTGATTAATATTCCTATCCAGGCTCAGGACAACTGTACTGAAGAGGGATTGATACAATACCGGTGGGAACTGGATGAAAATCCATCGGAGGCGGACCTGGCGGCGAAAACATATAATAAAAACAGCATTGAGAAAAAAAGCCTTGGTACTGCCAACAGCCTGGTGCTGGATCACCCTGCCCAGGTATCGCTGGTACATGTCATTGCTAAAGACCATTGCGGAAACGAGGACACCTGTACTTACCGGTTAACACTGGAAGATTGTAAACAGCCCACTCCATATTGTTTTTCGGGTATCGCTTCCGTGGTTATGCCCAATTCAGGACGTATCACGATATGGGCCAGGGACCTGGATGCGGGCAGTTATGACAACTGTACCGCAAAATCGGGTCTGACTTTCAGTTTCAGTGAAGACCGCGATGAAGACAAGAGGGATTTCAGTTGTGTCGATCTGCCCGATGGCAAATCAGCCCGTATTCCTGTCCGGATTTATGTTTGGGATGAAGCCGGTCTCTTCGATTATTGTAATACTTATATACAAATTCAGGATGG
>CAYOPD010000156.1:0-8945 GCA_964405735.1 uncultured Saprospiraceae bacterium
ACCAGACCCAGTGGTGGAATCTCGATCAGGCAGGAAAAAGGATGGAGACCGGGGGTAAAGCCAGGAGGTTAAAATAGTGAATTCATAGCATCTGGGCACGCCCTTGAAGGACCATGTTGTGAGAGCAGCCAACTCATGGATTGACCTGGTAAAGCGATGGTAGAACAGGAAATATACGGCAACCTATGAAATCATCTGGATTTGACTTGCCTTTTGTTTTCAATGCGCTATTTAATTTAACCCCTGCCTGGATTCTATTTATCCTGGTATCCATTACAGGGAACGAACTGATCCGGGGACAAAATCCCGGGCCCGTGATTTTAACCCAAACCGAATGCAGGGGAAAAGCGGGCGACAATATTTTTAAAGGTGGCGATTTTGGCCGGGGCGAATCGAATATTTTACCCGCTGATCCGGGTTATGCTCCCGGTTACCGTTATGAATTGAATCCTCCTCCCAACGACGGCACGTATACGATTACCAATAATACCGCACTTTGGGGCGGATTTGCCGACAGTTGGATCAATATTAAGGACAACAGCGGGGATAGCCTGGGGTACATGATGGTGGTCAATGCAAGCGTAGAGCCAGGATTATTCTACAGGCAAACGGTGGAACTCTGTGAGCTGACCCGGTATGAATTCAGCCTGGACATCATCAGCATGAACATCCCCGCCCTTGCCGCCGGTTTTACGCGTCCAAACATCAGCATTTTGATCAATGGGATTGCTTTGTTTGAAACCGGAAATGTTCCCATAGACTCTTCCTGGCACCGATATCGTTTTTCGTTTTTCACTTCACCCGGCACCCGACTCCTGGAACTCTCTTTAAGAAACAATGCGCCCGGCGGATTTAACAACGTGGGCAACGACCTGGCTATTGATAACATCTCATTAAGATCCTGCAACTATGCCGGACTTGAGGTGGCCCGGTCCTGTGCCATGAAACAACAAATGTTAAGGGCCGATCATGACTACTTCCCTTTGGACACTCCCGTGGTATTGTGGCAAGTCAGTGAAACAGGCTCCGAATGGGCGAATGTTCAATCGGGAAGGGATACCATCCTCACCCTGCCTGATCCGGTGGAAGGACGTTTTTACAGATACCTGGTGGCCGGATCGGAAGAAAACCTAGGCCAACCGGAATGTTATCTTCAATCTTCTGTTTATCAAGTGATCGCCGATCAGGATATATCCAGGGAAATCCGCCTGAGTTTATGCCCTGGTGATTCTGTCTGGCTTGGGAATGAATGGATCAAAGGCGAAGGGCTTCATCGGTTCAATTTTAAAACAACCGGAGGTTGCGATTCGGTCATAAGCTACCGGCTTGAATATATTCGGATGCAGGCCGACACCGACCAGGTCCGGATATGTAAAGATTCGATTTTTATGGGGATGCTGATTCAAAATGACACCCTGATTGTCCATAAACTGAGTTCTTCCCTGGGCTGCGACCGCTTGCATTTTATATCCATCCAGGCTATCCGGCCTCCCCCGGATACCCTTATTTTACTAAAGGTTTGTTCCGGTTACCTTCATGGGAATTCCCGAATCCTGAAGGATACAAGCATCCTGGATTTCAAGCCGGACCAGTCGTGTTTAAGAAAATGGATTTACCGGTTTGAATTGATAAGCCCTCCGGCGATTCGCATCGAAGGGGACTCCATCGTTTGTCAGGGAAGGCCGGTCACCCTGCACGTCAATTCCACCAACGGAATTCATTGGTCCACCGGCGATACAAGCCCTCTTATTTTGGTTGAAAAGGAAGGAAATTATTCAGTAACCGTTTCAACTCCGGGCGCCTGTTTTGCGACCTCAAATATTAAAGTGGCCCTTTCAAATCCACAGTCCCGTTTATCGTATTCCCTGCCCACCTGCTCCGGGTATTCGAATGGAAAGATTCACATACAGGACACCAGGGGGGGAATACCCCCATACCGTTATAGCCTGAACGGAGGACCTTTCTTGGAGGATTCGGTTTATATGGATCTTGCTTCAGGCTCATACCGTTTGGTCGCCCGGGATTTTCATTCCTGCGAATCCATCCAAACCGCCCAATTGGGGAACGGTCCTGAATTTAAAGTTGATGTCCATGCAATTCCTGGAGTAGAAAAAAACACGTATCAACTTAAAGTCACACTCAGCTCAACCGCCAGGCAATTTGCATGGACTCCTGTCCTGGGCCATAGTTGTACGCAGTGCCTGGAGCCCCTCGTCCGCATTTCAGGCAATACCCTTTATACATTCCGGGCTGAAAGTACAGATGGTTGTACCGGTACGGATTCTGTCTTGATAGTTTATCAATTACCCCAATATTTTTTCGTTCCCAATCTTTTTACACCCAACGGAGATGGCCGGAATGATTATTTTACCTTTTACCATTCAGGGGAAGTAGAGTCCATTTTATCGGTGAACATTTTTGACCGCTGGGGCAATACCCTATATTTCGATACCCCCGGACGGTCCAATGGTTTCCAATGGGATGGCACCTTCCGCAATGAATTCCTGGATTCCGGGGTTTATGTTTATAAAATCAGATTTCAGACGGTGGATGGCAGAAAGCAGGAACTCATGGGTGATCTATTGTTATTAAGGTAACCGTAAAAAATAAAATGATCATTATATGAAAACAAGGTAATGATCCTGCTTCATGCAGGTTCCTCCAGAAATGGATTCTAAAGTATTTATGATGCGTGATCTGTCGACCAGGAAGGAAAAAGGCCTGGGACCGGAAGCAAAGCCAGTAGACTAAAATAAATAATAGATTATTCAATTGTTAAAGAAAAACCTCCCATTGTTAGGATATCCTTTGACCGGCGAAGTCGATTCCTTCTCTGCCAATAAATCAGCTATCCCAAAAGTCAAAGAATGGTTTCTGTTATCAAAAATTATGCTGTTCATCACAATCATTCTTGTTCATGCTTCAACTTATGGCCAGGTGATCAAGGGAATGGTTTTTGATGATCAAACCAAAACCGCGATAGAATTTGCTTCCGTATTTATCAATGGATCTTTTACCGGCACGATCACGGATCAGGATGGCCAATTTGAACTGGACATCTCAAAAAACCATTCCATGCCCCTGACCATCAGCGCCATGGGCTATCATTCCTTGACGGTGACCGGATTTTCGGTTCATAAGCCGTTTTTAATTTATTTGAGCCCCCAGGTCTATGATATCCAGGAACTAAAAATCAGCGGAAAGTCCTATACCCGGGAGAGAAAAAAATACCTGCGTTTTTTTAAAAACGAATTTATTGGCAGGTCGGCGAATGCCCGTTTTTGCACCATCACCAATGAAAAGGACATTACATTCAACTACGAGGATGCCAAGGACACCTTAAAGGCTTTTGCCCTTAAACCCCTACTCATTGAGAATGCCGCCCTGGGATACCGCGTCACCTATTACCTGGATCAGTTTGAATACCATTCCAAAAAACACGTCCTTTTCTTTTCAGGAAATATCATATTCAATAAAGACCTGAGCCATGACGAATACAACCGGGAATTTTATTTAAACAAAAGGGAAAAAACTTACTCCGGATCCAGAATGCATTTTTTCAGGGCTCTTTGGGAGGGTCAGTCAAAGAAGCATATTTTTCAAATCCGGAATTCTGGCGGTGAAGGGCTGAAACCTGTTGATTATCTTACCCAGGAATCAGAACATAAATACCTGACTTATCCCGGATCCCTGGAAATCCTCCATGATAACTTCTACACCAGAATCCATTTTCTTAAGGACCGGGTATATTTTGACCGGGATGGATTTTTTGATCCTTCCGGGATCCGGTGGGAGGGGGCCATGGCCTTGCAAAGAATTGCCGATTGGTTGCCTTATGAATATCTTCATGAAAGGCCCGTGCAAATAAATCACTAAATGGCTACCTTAACATCATCGCTACCATGACATCAAAAAATCTTTCCATTGCTTTAATCCTCTGTTATTGTCTTCTTGCCTGCCGGGATCAAACCCTCCATCCGGATGTACCCGGCTGGGTTGATCAGGCAAGATTATTCCGGGCGGATATAGAGCCTGGTAACTGGATGTCCCTGGGCAGGGACTACAAACAACAACATTTTTCCCCGCTCGATCAAATAAATGAACAAACAGTAAAAGACCTGGGTTTTGCCTGGGAATATGATGCCAGTTCCCGGATAGGCCGGGTAAACCGCGGATTGGAAGCCACGCCTATTGTAGTGGATGGAGTCATGTATACTTCCGGGGCATGGGGAGTGGTCTATGCTTTGAATGCAAAGACCGGCGCGGAGATCTGGCGGTATGATCCTGATGTGGATGCCTCCTACAACAGAAAAGCCTGTTGTGATGTGGTCAACCGGGGTGTCCAGGTGTGGAAAGGAAAGGTATATGTAGGCACTTTGGATGGTTACCTTGTTTGTTTGGATGCCGCTACCGGTAAGGTAATTTGGTCGAAGGATACGTTCACCGACCGAAGCCTATCCTATACCAGCACAGGGCCCCCTCAAATTGCAAAAAATGTGGTTATTCTTGGCAATTCCGGTGGTGAATTTGGGGTTCGTGGATACATTACCGCCTATGATCTGGAAACCGGTGAATTCAAATGGAGGTTTTTTATAGTCCCCGGTGATCCCAAAAAAGGATTTGAACATCCGGAGATGGAGATGGCCTCAAAAACCTGGGATCCCAATTCGATCTGGGAGGCTGGAGGTGGGGGCACGGTATGGGGGCAATCGGTTTATGATCCTGAATTGAATCTTCTTTATGTTGGTACAGGTAATTCATCGCCTTATCTTATCTGGTTCAGGAGTCCCAATGGCGGTGATAATTTGTTTTTATGTTCCATCCTGGCCATTAACCCTGATAATGGAAGACTGGTTTGGCATTACCAAACCACTCCAGGGGAAATCTGGGATTATACCTCCACCATGAATATGATCCTGGCTGAGCTTGATATCAATGGAAAATCCAGGCAAGTGATCATGCAAGCTCCCAAGAACGGGTTTTTTTATGTCCTCGACCGGAAAAGCGGTGAACTGTTATCGGCAGAAAAATATACCAAAGTGAATTGGGCCAGTCGTGTGGACCTTAAAACGGGAAGACCTGTGCTAACTGAACAAGGCTGGTATAAAGATGAACCTAAATTAATAGTTCCCTCCTTAGCCGGCGGGCATAGCTGGCAACCCATGTCGTATAACCCAATCACCAAACTGGTGTATATTCCCGAAATCGTAGAGCCCATGGTTTATATGGCTCAACCAGCTTATGCATTTGAAAAAGGAACTTTCGGAACGGGATTGAATTATGATGGAGCAAACGCCCCCTATTCATTAAAAACCAAAAAGTATACTGTGAATCATCCGGACACCGTAAACAGGAATTTTTTAAAAGCCTGGGATCCGGTGCTTCAAAAAGAAGTCTGGAAAATTGAGAATGAAATACCTGTGGCCAACGGAGGCATTCTCTCCACGGCCGGAAACCTGGTGCTTCAGGGGACGAGCACGGGGCATTTAAAAGTATTTCATGCCTTTACCGGAAAGTTGTTAAAGGAGATATTTACCGGGACCTGCATTATGGCCGCCCCGATGACCTACACTGTAGATGACGAGCAATATATAGCGGTGATGGCCGGCATGGGGGGCAATTCGCTTGCATTTGGCGCCAAAGGGACCGTTAATGAAAAATTCCAGAATAAAGGCAGGATCCTTGCTTTTAAACTAAATGGGATCAATACCCCTTTGCCTCCTCCTTATGTCAAAATTAAAACACCGGAACCACCGGATACTCCGGTAGATCCGGTTTTGGTTGAACAAGGAACAGCGCTATTTGATAAATACTGCGTCGGGTGTCACAATGTAGGTCACAAGTTTGAATTTTACTCCCAATATCCGGATCTCGCAAAGCTGCCATTGGGCATCCATGCGGCTTTTAAAGATATTGTATTAAAAGGTGCCTTGTCGTCTAATGGCATGGCTTCTTTTGCCGATGTTTTGAGCGAAACAGAGGTGGAGGCTATACATCAATTTTTGCACTCGGAACAGAAGAAAATATGGTCTGAAGAAAATCCGACCATTAAATAACCTATGAATAATAATTGATTAAGGACTTTAATCCTTTAAAATGAAAGCATTACCCTGCATGCGGATAAAAATATTGATGTCCGCATTGAAATTAACTTTGTTTTTTCAACTATTGGTTTGTTTCGGTTTTATCGGTTGTAAGGAGGATGGAAAAACGGCCGGAACAGCAGGGTTAAATGCTTCCTTGCTAACGAAACAGGAAGCTGAAACAATTGAGAACGAAATCGGGGCTCGGGTGGATCAATATATAGAAGCCGTTAAAGCCCTGGATTCCTCAGCCATGCTGGATTTCTGGAGTGAATCCCCCGATTTCGTATATGCCGGGGATGGCCGTGTATTGGGGGGGTCCGATAAATGGAAAGCCCGCATGTTGGATTTTGTCAGGACCACTTCGCGGACGCTTTACTGGAACAATGAAAATATCCACATCAAAGCCCTGTCTGCCAATGCGGCTTCGTATACCATGGATTTTAAAGTCGGATTTGTTAACCGGCAGGGGGATACTATCCACAATGAGGGTGCATGGACTTATGTATTTGAAAAAACCGGCGGGAGATGGAAGGTGATTCAAACCAACGGGACGCATTAATGGTCCATTCCAAATGAGAATGAGCATGCCCCGCTTAAGGAAATTTCTTCAAATCCATATCGACTATTTAGCACAAAAAGTACGGTTAAAAAGATGGAGCCCATGAACTTATTTGATGTTATGAGTTTGGTCCATATTCTTTAATATGCTTTTCACGGAAAAATAAAAGACCTAAATTTAGTTCCATAACGCTGTTGAATGGCCCAGTCCCGGCAATTATCCGTCATCCTCTTTTCCGATATGGTGGGATACACCTCGCTCATGGGCCAGGATGAACAAAAAGCCTTTGATCTGCTAGGTAAAAACCGGAAAATACACCGGCCCATCGTTGAAGCATTCAACGGACGGTGGATTAAGGAAATAGGAGATGGAATCATGGCTAGCTTCAACACCGTTACCGATGCGGTTTTTGCCGCCTTACAGATCCAGGAAGCCTGCAAATTGACCAATGAATACCAGCTTCGCATCGGCATTCATATGGGAGAAGTAATCGAAGAAGACGGTGATCTCTTCGGCGATGGGGTTAATATTGCAGCCAGGATCCAGGCGGCTGCTGAGCCAGGAAGCATATATATCTCAGAAGCCGTCTATCAGAATATTTCCAACAAAAAAGAAACCCGTACGCGCTATATCCGTGCGGAGTCCCTGAAAAACGTGAAAGACCCTGTTCGGATTTTCGAAGTCCTTCTTTCCGACGGGTACAAAGAATTCCAGCCTGGGGATAAACGGAAGACCCCGGTAATTACGGTTTCCAAAGACAGCATTGTGGTATTGCCGTTCGCCAATATGAGCAGCGATCCGGAGCAGGAATATTTCAGCGATGGAATTACCGAAGAAATCATTACCGAACTTTCCCGCTTGCGCAACCTCCTGGTCATTTCAAGAAGTTCGGCCATGACCTTAAAAGGAACCAAGAAAAAGATCAAAGAAATTGCGGAGGAACTTCAGGTGCATTACGTCCTGGAGGGCAGTGTAAGAAAAGCCGGAAACCAATTGCGCATCACGGCCCAGCTCATCGATTCAAAAACAGACAGCCATCTGTGGGCTGAGAAATACAGCGGCACCCTGGATGATGTATTCGATATCCAGGAAAAGGTGGCAAGGGCTATCGTGGATGCATTGAAAATCGAGCTCTCTCCCCAGGAAAACAAACAAATGGCGGCACGCCCTATCCAAGATTCTAAAGCCTATGATTTCTGGATCCAGGCCATGTATGAATTCAGGAAATTCTCGGGCAATGCCATTGAAAAAGGAATCCTGCTGGTAAAACGGGCTCTTGATATTGAGGGAGAAAATGCAAGGCTATACGCTTCTCTTGGTTATTTATACTGGGCCGCTTATGATTTCGGCCTTTATTACAATATCGACACCTTAAACCTGGTGGATCAATATGCATCCCAGTCCCTGCTTTTGAACCCTGATAATGCACAAGCCTTGTTTGCAAAAGGATTATCCTGTTACAAGCGGGGCGATATGTCAGGATTTATCCGGCATGCCACCCCGGCCATATCCCTCGGCATGGAAAGTGAAGCCCAGAGCATGTATGCCTTTATTCTATGCGAAATCGGAAGGCCGGATCTTGCCCTTCCCTATGCAGAAAAAGCTTTAGAATCCGATCCGTTGACTTTCCTTCCCTGGTGGGCCAGAGCCGCAACAGACCTATTCCTTGGAAAACCACAGGAAGCATACCATCGTATCCGCGATGCCCGCAACCGATTAGCTCCCGGAGAACCTTTTGCCGGCTGGTGGGTGGCTCAAATGGCAGCATATGCCGGTAAATTTGAGGAGGCTTACCTTGAATTTAAACAGGTTGCTGCTTCCGATGGTGGGATGTGGTCGGATTTTTGTAGTTTGTTTAAAATGGCATTGGACAACGACAAAGGCAGTGTTCGCCGACACCTTCAGGAAACCCGACTGAAAGAATTTGCACAAACGGATGAATATTATCCCCTTTTTTTGGCAAATGCCCTGGCCCGGATCGGTGACAGGGACGAGGCCCTGAAGATGATTAACCAGGCGATTAACTGGGGTTTTTGCAATTGTATATTTCTTTCAGACCACAATATCTTTTTACATCCTTTGAAAGAAGATCCAAACTTTAAGGCCTTGATTGAACGTGCCCGGCATCAAATGAACGATTATCATGAATTTTTAACCGGCAAATAAGTAATTTTTAGATTTGTGAACGCATGATTCCTCAACCTACACGCGCCATCATCGAGCACCATTTCAGCTCCTTTGTCCGCAATGACCTGGAAGCCCTGATGAGCAACTATACAGAGGATTCCAAGGTGATCATG
>CAYOPD010000157.1:0-8679 GCA_964405735.1 uncultured Saprospiraceae bacterium
TTCCGAATATTGGTCCTCAAAGTTGAAGGTAGCGAGAAGAGTGATCATGTAGCCAGTAGTCGGTAGTCAGTGGTCAGTGATCAGTGATACGGAATGAGAGAAACTGCAATCAGAATTCTGGCCCGATGAATCAGGGGCTGAAAGCTTCAATTCTTTGTATCTTTCGCCGTATTGTAAAGATCTAGTTTGAAGTCATGATTAATTTAATCTTATTTGGCCCTCCAGGCTCAGGCAAAGGCACCCAGGCGCAGCGATTGGTGGATAAATACGATATCGCCCATTGGTCTACGGGCGATATGTTTCGATTTGAATTAAGCAATCATACCGAACTTGGCCAACTGGCCAAATCCTATATGGATAAAGGACAGCTGGTGCCGGACGAGGTGACCATTTCCATGCTTAAAAAGCGAATGGAAAGCGGCAATGCCTCCAATGGTTTTATCCTGGATGGTTTTCCAAGGAATATTGCCCAGGCCCAGGCCCTTGATGCCTTACTGAATGAAAAAGATCTGAAGATCACCGCTTTGCTTTCACTGGAAGTGGACGAGGAAGAACTGATCAGCCGGCTGCTCAACCGGGGGAAGGTATCGGGCAGGGCTGACGATATCAATGAAGAAATTATCCGGAAGCGACTGCAGGTATATAAAGAAGAGACTACACCGGTTTACAATTATTATGCTGAAAAACAATTGGCCGTCCAGGTCAACGGCATGGGCACGATAGACGAAATCTTCGAAGAGTTGTGCCTGCTCATCGACGATCGATATACAACCCAGTTTGTATATTGATGCACCTTAAGAATGGCTGAAGAAAATTTTATTGATTTTGTAAAAATCCAATGCAGGTCTGGTAAGGGAGGAGCAGGCTCCGTCCATTTTCACCGGGCTAAATTTATACCTAGGGGCGGCCCTGACGGGGGAGACGGCGGGAGGGGTGGAAATATCATCGTAACCGGAAACAACCAGTTATGGACCCTGCTCCATCTGAGGTATACCAAACATCTTTTTGCAGGCGACGGGAAACCCGGAAGCAAAGCTAATCAGACCGGCCACGGCGGAGAAGATATGGAAATCCAGGTCCCCCTGGGAACACTTATAAAAAACGTGGAAACCGGGGAGACCCTGGCTGAGATCACCCGCCATGGAGAACAACAAACCATTCTGGAAGGTGGACGGGGAGGCAGGGGCAATGCTTTTTTCAAATCCGCCACCCATCAGGCACCCCGCTTTGCCCAGCCTGGTGAGCCGGGAGTGGAATCCTGGCTGTCCTTTGAATTGAAAATCCTTGCAGACGTGGGCCTGGTGGGCTTTCCTAATGCAGGCAAGTCAACCCTGCTGGCCGCCCTTACGGCCGCCAAACCCAAAATTGCTTCTTACCCCTTCACAACCCTGGTGCCTAACCTGGGCATTGTAAGATACCGGGACGACAAATCCTTTGTGATAGCCGATATCCCAGGAATCATCGAAGGCGCCCATGAAGGCAGGGGCCTGGGACTGCGTTTTCTCAGGCACATTGAGCGAAATGCAGTCCTTCTTTTTATGGTCCCATCGGATACCGAAAACATCAGTAAAGAGTATAAGATCCTGGTCAACGAACTGAATCAATACAGCCCTGAATTGATGGATAAACCCCGCCTGCTGGCAATCAGCAAAATGGATCTCGTCCCTGCCGACCAGATGACTTCCATCAAAAGGAAAATTCCCAAAGGAGTCCCGTATTGCCTGATCTCCGCCGCAAGGGGACAGGGCCTCGACGAACTCCGGGATCTGCTCTGGAAATATATACAGGGAAGTTAGAAGTTGGGAGTTGGATGGCAGTGTTCAGCTTGCAGTAAAAATGCAGTCCTAAAACAATTGGACAGTTCAACAATTCAACGATTCAACATTTCAATCTTTCTAACAATTCCTTCCGCAATCAGGTATTGGGCCAGGATATATGTCGTCATGATCCATAAACCGGCAGATGGAATGGGTGAAGAAAAGCGATTAATCGCGAGTAGGCTGTCCGAAGCTACAAAAAGCATAGCCCCTGTCACGGCCAGGTTGGATACCAGGTGGCTGCCGCCGGATGTACGCCAACTGTTCCAGGCCATGGCAGTCAGGGTAAGGCCGTAGAGGATGACGGCGATCAGCAAGGGCGGATCCATGGCCGCATAAAGCAAGCCAATAAAAACCAGGTAATAAAGTGCGTAAAGCAGGCCCCAGGCGCGGGGAATCCGGATGGGCCCGAGTAGAAGAAAGGCCCGGATGTAGAAGAGTTGGGCAATCAAAAACGATCCCAGGCCAAGATAGAAAAAGAGAGGGCCTTCGTTTTTCTCCAGCATCAACAGGATATCTCCTCCTGTACTGAATAAGAGGCCCCAGGCTGCCGGAACAAGCGGCCCTTTGAGTCCGCCTGTACTTATCCCCAGTGCAAGCAGCAGGGAGGGCATCAGTACTGGTTTTGAATAAAAAACGACTTGTTCCCAACCGGCCATCAAGGCCAGGATATGTACCAGGCTGATAAAGAAGAAACAATATAAAAAAGCAGTCCTGCGCACTATTGATTTTTTACGCGTTCGATGGTTTCAGTCGCTTTTTCAGAAAATTCTCTAAAAAGAGGCTTCAGTTTTGTGAACAGCAGCCGGGAACGTTCCGGGAGTTTTTCCAGGTAATGATAACTGTAACTGGCTTTCTTAGACCGGTCCGGGATGACTTTTACCTGATTTGCAAACCAGATCCCATAAGAAAATAAAAGCAGGAACAGGATGCTTAGCGCCGTACCCCCGATAAGCTGGTTGAAAAAATTGATCTTGATCGCTTTCAGGAGGTCTTCAAACCGATTCCCCAGAAAACGGACCAGAAACAGGGTCAGCACAAAAGTGAGGGCAAACCCAACCAGGAAAATCAATGGGCTATCGTTGCCGGAAATGTTTTCAAGGGCTTTGACGAGGTAGGGCGAAAGTTTGAGAGCCGCAATCAAACCGATAAAAACGGCGACAAAACCAAACAAAGTCTTGACGATCCCTTTGGTATAACCAAGGTAAAAGCCGTAGGCGGCCACCGCAGCGGCCAGGATATCTATGGTCATGTTCCGTTCGTGTTAATTTTTGTAAATAAGCCCAATATTCGTTTCATTCAACCTGCCGGTCTCCTTTTTTCGACTAAAGGGTGGAAATATATGTTAAAATTATAATATAGGAATAGTTTTTGTAATTTCATTTATCCATATTAATTTTAAATGAATGAGAATTGGGCTGCTGACTTGGGTATTGGGTTTATCCCTTGCGGGCTGGTTCGAGGCCGAAGGAAGACCGGGAATCAATGCAGTTGATTCCCTTCCACCCGTTTTTACCATTGGCCAGTATAGCGATGAAGCGGAAAAACTGAATCTGTCGCACGTTTCCCTGATGGCCGTCTGCCAGGACGAAGTGCTTCTGGCTTACGACAAATGGTTGCATATGCTGGCGGAGCTGGATGCCTTGGCTACCGATTTCGGGCTCGATCTCAAAGGTGGCAAATTCTGGTTTTCTGTTTATTGGCACCATAACGGCCGCATTAAACATTTTGCCTATTATCTGAAACCGGGCTCAAAAAACATCGATACCAAAGTCTTTGAAGAGTTATTGGCTCATTTTATTTCTGTTTACACCCTTCCCGTAGCTTCCGGGCAGGACTTCTATAATTATGGGAGCGCAGCCTTTCCCATCGCCTATTACCGCAAACCGGTGGCCAGGAAAAACTAAGCTCCTGCTTATCCGTTTCCCTTTTTAGCCAGCCCCCAAATCTCCGATCCTAGGTATTTTTTATTACATTAGAGTATTGTGCCAAATGTTGTTTGTGTGGATGATCATACCCTCATCCGGGAAGGCCTGCGCAACCTGCTGGATCAGATGGACCATTTCCACTGGATCGGCGAATTCAATCACCCTTCAGCGCTAATGGATGCTCTCCATGCAAATTTGAATATTGATATCGTGCTCATCGACGTTTTTTACAACCGGGAAAATAAGATTGATGAGATCGGGCGGCTGGCCATGAAATATCAGGCCATCAAATGGATGATTTTGAGCGCCTATGAATCCCAGGCACTGGTACAACAGGCATTTTCGCTGGGTATCTGCGCTTATTTGAGAAAAGATGTCACCCTGGATGAACTCAGGCATGCCCTCCAGGGCGCCTGGTCAGGAAAAAAGAACCTGAATTATACGGGAGTCTCAGCCGGGCCTTCCATATCAGCACAAGGTACTCCTGAGTCCTTGTCTTTGCGGGAAAAAGAGATTATCAACCTGATCGTAAAAGGAAATACGGAACAGCAGATTGCAGGGTCCTTGTTCATCAGCAAGCATACGGTTCATACCCACCGGAAAAATATACTTAAAAAGCTAGGCCTTCATTCGAATGCGGACATTGTTAAATTTTTCATTGAAAACAACCTAAGCTGATACCGGGATGCTGAACAAATGAATCATGCCTCCTTCCCTGCGGGGCTGTGCAGAGAACCAGCCATTAAGCAGGGTTGCCCTTGACCGGATACTGGATAAGCCCATTCCTCCGGATTCGGCCATCGCCCTTTCAGGATCGTAAGGCTTTCCGTTGTCTTCCATTTCGAGCTGGTAATGTTCCTTGTTGCGGTGAAGCCTGACCCGGATCTGCGAAGCGCTGGCGTATTTCAAAATATTGTTGAACAACTCCCTTGCCGTCTGATAGATATTTTGTTTTACAATAGCGCTCAGGCTGCTGTTGATGTCCGGCGCATAATGCAGTTCGATGTCCATGTTTGCATCCGTGAGTTCGATCTGATAAACCAATTCTTCCAGGGCTTTGGTCAACTCCTGGTGTTGCAGGGAAAGCGGCGCCAGATTATGCGAAATCCCCCTCACTTCCTTTGCTGCATCTGCCAGGGATCCAAGCAATCCGGCCAACAGCCCTTTACCGGGGCCATGACTTATATACTGATCCAGTAAGGACATATTCATGCGGATATGAGCCAATGACATCCCAATACCGTCGTGCAGGTCCCTTGCAATCCGAATCCGTTCTTCCTCCTGGCCCAACAGGATGTTTTCGACGGCTTTTCGTTTTAATTTTGTGATTTCCCTCAGATGGAACAACTCTATCCGGTAAAGCTGGTAATACCGGTAAACAAGGATAGCGCTGATACATAGGATTTCAACCAAAAAGAGAAATACGAGCAGGTTGGAGTAAAATGGATATGCGGGTATCCAACCAAAATGCAAGGAAACCAGGAAGACGAGAGGTACCAGCAAGGCGGTAGTAATGAACAAGAGCCAGAACTCCTCCGATTTTTTATTGGTTTTCCATGCCCTGAACAAAAGGAGGGCTAGGCACGCGTCAGCCAATGGAAGCAACAGGGCGGTCAACTGAACAAAACGCATCATCAGGACATCAGGTATGCCGCCCAGGGTCGCATAGATCAGGCGGCACACCAGATTCAAGGCTGAAAATCCGATGCAAATTTTTAAAAATGCAATGATGGCGGGAGACCGGTGATCCTTCCCGATGAACTTAAGTATAAAAAGAATATAAAAAATATTTGCCAGGTGCTTGCTCAATTCAAGGGCGTTGACCTGGATCCAGGGCTGATTAGGCCAGATCACTGCCGGAGCAATGCCTTTCGCTGTGGCCATATAGAGGCATAAGCTGGCGGCATAGAGAAAATAAAATACGATCAACCGGTTACGGATAATCAATGAAGCAATAAACAGGATCAGGATATAAAGGAATGCTGCGCCAAACACCAGGTTCCACGTGTTGAAATTCCCCGCATGATCGTAATCAGCCCGCAGGATGCTCAGTGGTGCATTGAGTTCAGCCCCTTTTTTCTCCAATCTCAGATAAACGGTACCGGATTGACCGGCTGACAATTGGATGGGGAATAGGTATTCTGAATGACGAACCGGTTTGGTCGAACAGGGTGAAGTATTGCCCGTGTGAACATGTTGGACCGGTCCGCTCCGGTCGAACCAGAAATCAATCGAATGAATATGTCCGTTGGCCAGGCGCAAATAGAATTTTTCTTCCCGGTCTTCGGGGTTATTCAGATGGAAACGAAGCCACCAGGCAGAAAGGGTGAAGCCAAAATTCTGGTTCACGGACCCGGCGCTGAATGCAGAAGGTGGAAGAAGTCCAATATCCTTGAAATCCAAAGAGCCGCTCCGGTCTTCATAAATTTCGAGGGTCTGAGCCAATTGATGGTTCAGCGTTTTATGGAAATTCGCAGCATAAACCTGAACGCTGGCCAGGAACAGGTGCAGACCAAGGAAAAACGCACGGAGCAAAGAATGAATGGACATTTTTGGTGAATCGGTTTTCTAAAATAATTCCATTCGCAAGTTCTGTCCAAAGATTCAGGAAGGATTTTATAAAAATACCCTCCTGAGGGGAGGAGTCGGCGATTCCAAGGCTATACGGGTGGATTAAAATACCCTGAAGAGGGGATTGCCTGGGTCTTCATTATTGGATAAATTTGAAAATAGGACTATTCCCAATTGAAATCAAATTCTGCACCATGAAGAAAAAGTACCGTTTCATCCTATATCTGCGCTGTGTATTATTCGCATGCCTCTGTATCGGAAATGCCTTGTTGCCTGCACAAACCATTGACAGTTATATTGGAAGTTATTCCGGCGAAAATAAAAACGGTTACCTGCAACCGGTCGCATCCGTGATTTCTTCGGCTTTCAATACAGGCCAGGTGACCCATACCGGACTGGACAGTAATTTCAGGGTTTATTTTCATCTGATTGGCACCGCCTCTTTTATCCTTGGTGACGGATTAAAATATTTTGAAGGGACTACACCGGAAGGTTTTCTGCCGTCAAAATCCGCATCGGTTCCGACCCTGCTCGGCCCCAGGGAGTCGGTTACCGTGCAAGGCATCAACGGGACGGCCTACACTTTTCCTGCGGGCATGGGCATTAAAATACTCAGCCTGGTGGTCCCGCAATTGTCCCTCGCTTATGGCAAGACTGAATTGAATTTCCGTTTTGCCACGGGGGATACCGATGACGAAATCGGAAGGATAAATTACTGGGGCTTGGGTTTGCGGCATGATCTGGGGCAATACCTGATGCCGGGTTCACCCTGGTTGTTGTCGGTGGGCGGCATGTATCAAAAAGTAAAAGTCGGCAGTTATGCCAATCTTTCGGCATACAATGGTTCACTCACAGCCGGCCAGGAATGGAAGCATGTTTATTATTTTTTCCAGGCGGGCTACCAGGCCGGGAAACTCAAAAGCCAATACCATCATTTTAACGGGGAAAACAAGGAAGTGGTGAGGGCGGACCTGTCCAGCGACAATCCACTTTTCATCGGCGCTGGCCTTGGCCTGAAACTGGGTTTCCTTCAGTTGCAATGGCAGGTGCAGGGGTATGAACCATTGATCGGTTCCTTTGCACTGGGTTTTCGTTTTTAATCCTTTAATCAGCAATTATGAAATCAATTTTTTATTTAATCCTGCTGGGGGCGACCTGGTCTTCCTGCAATTATGTCACCTTTCACAGGCATATCAATGTGAATGTCGATGATGTCAAAACCTTTGATCAGGCCGGTGCTTTTGAAAAAACTTATAATATAAGTTCCAATAAGATAATCAATGCGGTGACTGAACATATAGACTCAAAGAAAGGCCGAATTGAAAAACTGGAAATAGAAAGCATCAAGGTTGTGGTCGGGTTGTTGCCCAACAACACTGCCAGTTCCGTCCACAATGTTCATGTACGCCTCGGGAAGGGATGGCTTGGTGAGGGAGAATCATTGGTAAAATTGGATACTTCCAGGTTGTCAATAAACAGTGCTGAGGTTTTCGTTGTTAATACCTTTATGATCCTCAAAGGAGTCGACATTTTGAAGAATGAATTGGTCAAAAACCTGGCAACGGGCATACCTCAAGTCTTCGAATTGAAGATGACAGGAACAATTCCTGCCGGTCAGATGTTCCGCGGAAGCCTGAAACTGGTCATCAAAGCATCCATGGATGTGGTGACTTGCGAACAAGTGCCATTTGGAGTGGGACCCAGTGATTGTATGATAAAAACACTGGTTCTGCCCTTCAATTAACAATTCCAAACTGACCAGGCTACCTATCGACTACCGGTATCCCCAAACCGCCACCCGGGCCCGGCCTTTTCGATACCCCACCGTCTCGTACCAGAAGCTGATTTTCTGCAAATGCCTTAGCCCGCCGTCAAGGTCGATGACCCTGCTTTGCTGGCCTTGCCGGATCAGGGACCGCAGGGGTACATCCTGTACACTGCCATTGTCAAAATGGACCTTCATATCCATTACATGAAGGGGGCCATCGGTGACCCTGAGACGGATTTGGCGGAAATCATCATTAATGTTTCCAAGAAGAAGCTCATCGTGGTCCACCCCAAAATTCACCCATTTATCTCCGAGGTACCGCCATCCGCCATCCGTGACTGCGGCCACGGCAGCGACGGTCACGGGTTTGGGGGCACAGGATATGACCAGCAAATGAACGCAAGTCAGGATCAATACGAAGTTTTTCATAAAACATAATTTTTTGAGTAGGGTCAAAATTACCCCCTGTACTTTAAACCCATCTTACCCCTTAGGGTGAATTGCATTCAGAAACGAGAAACCAGGCCCAATCAACTATCCAACTGATAAACTGATAAACTGATAAACTGATAAACTGATAAACTGATAAACTGAT
>CAYOPD010000158.1:0-8644 GCA_964405735.1 uncultured Saprospiraceae bacterium
GCTGATAGCTGAAAGCTGATCGCTCTACCCCCAAATGGGGGATTTCTATATTTTTAAAAGAATAAAACTTATTTATTCATCCATTCAACAAACTGCCAAAGCAGCACTAAATATTTTATTTTCGTTAAGACTTGTGAAAAGATTTTAAAAAACCGGAACAGCCGTTATTTTTAAGGGGTTTAAAAATACACGCTGGACATCCGGACTCCCTAAATCAGACTCTTCTAAATAATTATTAAGCATTGAAACCAATGGCCTTTGATTTCAGGGGCATCTGATTTCAATCTTTTAAAAACCTTACTCTACCGGGCCTTTCAAGGCATTTTTATTGCTTGTGAATGTCAACAGCATTCATGCGGCCCTGGATTTTATTTCCTGTTAACTCTTAAATGCATTGATATGAAATTGTATCTTATGTGGATCTTTTGTATTGGCCTGGGCTTCTCGGCCCATGCCCAGCGAAAGATCAGTGGTATCATCTCAGATCAGAACGGGGATCCTTTGATCGGTGTAAACATCCTGGTACAGGGCACCAACAACGGAACGGTTTCTGACGAGAATGGCGCTTACAGTATAGAAGTACGTCCGGAAAACCGGGTTTTGATTTTCAGTTATACCGGCTTTACCACCCGGGAACTTGAAATCGGAACCTCCACAACCCTGGACGTCACCCTCACCGAAGGGGTGCTTCTGGATGAAATGGTGGTCACTGCCCTGGGCATTACCCGGGAGAAAAAGGAAATCGGTTATGCGATCGAAGAAATCAGGGGAGATGAGATCCAGCGCGTCGGTGAAACGGATCCCCTGCGTGCCATGCAGGGCAAAATTGCCGGGGTCAACATCAACGCGTCCAGTTCCCAGCCGGGCAGTGCGACCCGGATGACCATTCGGGGACTTAAATCCTTTTTTGGAAACAACCAGGCTCTTTATGTGGTGGACGGTATCCCTTTTGATGCCACTACGCATGGAGTGTCATTTCAGCTTACCGGAGGAGGCGCCTATGCCAACAGGCTGGCAGACTTGGACCCCAACAATATTGAAAGCGTCAGCGTACTAAAAGGCGCCACGGCTGCCGCTCTCTATGGGTCAAGGGCTTCCAGGGGTGTCGTGGTGATTACGACCAAAACCGGTTCCATCAAAAAAGGAGATAACAGGATGAAAGTCGAAGTGAGTTCCGGCGTCAACTTTGAAAAAATTGCCTCCCTGCCCGATTATCAAAACAGGTATGGCACAGGCACCGGGTTCACGTATCAGCAGGCAAATGGATCCTGGGGTGCCCCCTTTAAAGGAACGGTAGCTTACCCAACCATAGACTCCATTAACCATTGGTTCCTGGGTTCAGGCTATGCGGCAAGTTATAACCGGCTGGTACAGGCCGGCGACCCGAGGGTCACACCGAAAGTACCTTACCAGGCCTATCCCAATAATGTGAAAGACGTATTTGAAACCGGGAGGCTCATGGACAATTCGATCACCATCAGCGGAGGCAATCAAAATACCAATATGGCCCTGACATTCTCCAGGGTGGATCATGCCGGTATTTTTCCAAACAGCAATTTTGACAAAACCTCTGTTTCGCTGGGCGCAAACAGCAATTTTGAATCCGGGCTTAGAATGGGTGCCAACCTCTCCTATGTGAATTCCATTCAGGCTGGCCTTCAGGGTGGAGCCATCGGATCCGTCAGCACATCTTCTTTTATGGCCAGGACGCTCTACCAGGGCAGAAACTGGAACCTCCAGGGACAACCCTTCGAAGACCCGGTGACTCGGGAAAGCATTTTCATGATTTCAAGGGGACAGGCAGATAACCCATACTGGTCTGCAGCCTATAACGGATTTGAAGCGAATGTGAATCGTTTCATCGTCAACATCAATGCGGGTTATGCCCTCTCCAAATGGCTGGATGTCGATTACCGGATTGGATTGAACCAGTATAACCAGGGGGACCTGGAGTGGTTCAGGCCCGGATCCAGGGGTGCGGGGGGACTCGGCAGCGTGACCGATCTGAACACCAATTTCAGGGAAATAGAATCCACCCTTTTATTCACGGCCAAACACAGGTTCAACAACAACTGGGCCATCGAAGCAAGGGCCGGCCACAACCTCAATGACCGCACCAGCAAGGCCCAGGGGATCTCGGGTACCCAAATGCTCGATTTTAATATCATCGACGTCGACAATACCGTAAACCAGGTTTCTGCCGGTGGACAGTATACAAAACAAAGGCTGTTTGGCCTTTTTGGAGAATTGACGACGGATTATAAACAATTTCTCTTCCTCACGCTTTCCGGCCGCAACGACTGGTCTTCAACCCTGCCCGTGAAAAACAACAATTATTTCTATCCATCCGCGAGTGTTGCTTTTATTTTTTCCGAAGCATTTAATATGATCAACAACCCGATCCTGAATTTCGGCAAGATCAGGATGAACTGGTCCAAAGTAGGAAGCCCCGCAGGGCCCTATTCCCTAAAACCCATTTACCTGCTCAACCTGGGTGAATCCGATAATCTCACGGCAGGCATCCGGGACATTGATTTTCCTTTTGCAGGCATTGCCAGCTCTACCTTGTCCAATACCTTATTTGACCCGGACCTCAAACCTGAATTTACCACAGACCTCGAAGCAGGCCTTGACCTTGAATTTCTGAAGGGCAGGGTAGAACTGAATTTGTCCGTTTTTAAAAGCACCTCCGTGGATCAGATTTCCCAACTGGCTCTGCCTACCGTCTCCGGATACGACCAGTTGCTCACCAACTTCGGTGCGCTTCAAACCAAAGGATCGGAGGTTTCACTCCGGCTAAACCCGGTATCCAATAAAAGTTTCAACTGGAACATCACCGCCAATTTTACCAGGTATAGAACCATCGTGACCGAACTCCGGGAGGGAACGGAAGAAATGGTCATCCGGCCTCTATTCGCCGGTGGAATCACACCGGTATTGAGAGTGGGGCAGCCTTACGGCATTTTTAAAGGAACGGTAAGCGCCCGGGACGATGAAGGCAATTTATTGATCGATAGGGCCAATGGCCAGATCATCAACGGCATTGAGGATGCGATCGTCGGCGATCCCAACCCGGATTTTACCCTCGGCCTGGTCAATTCCATCAGCTGGAAAGGATTGACGCTTGGAGCCGTCATCGACTGGAAACAGGGAGGCGACCTGTATTCCGAAACGGTCAATGCCTTACTGGGCCGCGGTGTTTTGAGTTTCCAGGCAGACCGTGAAAAAAATGCAGTAATCCCCGGTGTCTATGGTGACCCGGTCACGCTCAAACCCATACTTGATGAAAGTGGCCGCAGCATCCGGAATCAGACGATGGTGGAAACCAATGACCTTTGGTTCGGAAGCACCTTTGGCACCAATGGCCAGGATGAATGGTCGGTTTTTGACGCCACCGTATACCGCCTGAGGGAACTGTCCCTGAGTTATAGCCTGCCTGCCGGCCTGTTTAAAAAAGGAATCAAGGGGGCCACCCTTTCACTCACGGGTAGAAACCTTTGGTATAAGGCACCTCATTTCCCGGAAGGAAGCAACCTTGATCCGGAGACCAGCACCTTTGGCGATTCCAATTTCCAGGGATTTGAATTCCAGAACCTGCCTTCCATCAGAAGGTTTGGTGCCAGCATCAACCTCAAGTTTTAACCAATTAAAAAACAGAGTCATGAAAGTATGCAGATTGATTGTTTTAATATTCGGGTTCAGTTTGATATCCCTCACCTCCTGTGACGATTACCTGGACATCAATGACGATCCGAACAATCCCACGGACGCAACCCTGAACAACCTGATGCCCTATAGCCAGGCTGTTGTTTTTGGCTCCCTGGGCATTGGCACCGCCGGAATTTCAGAACTGGTTTCGGTTTACAGCCACCATACGGTACAACGGGGTGATCACGATGATTATAAAATTACTGCCAACGAATTCGCCCTGACCCAAGCCTGGGAAAAATTATATGCAGTGGCCCTGCCCGACCTGGATATAATCATTCAGAAAGCCACAGAATCCAACAGCAATGCTTATGTAGGAATGGCCAAACTGCTAAAAGTTCAGATTTTTAGTTCTGCCGTGGATCTCTGGGGGGATATGCCCTACACGGAAGCAGCCAAAGGGGCCGAAGCCCCTTTCCCAAAGTACGATGATGATAAGGAAATCTACCGCGATTTGTTTCGTCTTGGGTTTGAGGCTCTGGCAGACCTCGACAAGACCAGCATGCTGAAACCCGCCGGAGATGACCTGGTGTTCAAAGGCAACCTCGACAAATGGAAAAAATACGGGAGGTCCCTTCTGCTGAATATGTACAACAAAGCACGGCTGACGGATCTTTACGATGCGACCAAGGTTGCGGATCTGCTCAAATTGAACCTGATTTCGGGCACCAGCGAGGATTTTGAAATGGCCTATACGACTTCCATTACTCCGGAAAACCGCAACCCGGGCTTTGTCCGGGAATATACTACTGGAAGGCCATCTTATTTTATCAGTCCTTATTTCTATCTGATGATGAAAGGGGAGGCGGCATGCGAGAATACCTTGATGGTTGGCGTCAAGGATCCGAGAATTCCCTATTTCTTTTACAACCAATTGGGCCCGAATGAACAGGCTGAAAACCCGGTTTCTTACCAGGACGGTTCTTTTCTGTCCATCTGGTTTGGTTCCTATGACAAGGATCCAAACGAAGGTTTCGACCAGGGGAAATCCCAAACCCTGCTGGGACTGTGGCCAGTTGGAGGCGCTTATGACAATGGAAGCGGGGTCAACGCAGACCTCAACTCGGGCCTGAAAGGAGCAGGGGCTCAGCGTTTGCTGACGGCGGCGGACGTAAGTTTTATCCGGGCAGAATTGGCCCTTACGAAAAATACAGGTGAGGATGCCAAAGCTTTATTGAATACGGGTATCCGTTCGTCTTTTGCAAAAGTAAATGCAGTAGCCAGGCTGGCCGGCGCCCCCGTCATTCCGGATACGGCGATCACAGCCTATGCCAATCAGGTATTGGCTTTATTCGATGCGGCGAATGCATCCCTTAAGCTCGAATTGGTACTGACCCAAAAATGGGTCCACACTTTTGGCAATGGCCTCGAGGCATACAACGATATCCGGCGGACCGGATTTCCTAAGATATGTGACCCGGCAAAGGATTTGAATGTGCACTCATCCCAATCCAGGCCTTATCCGGTCACCCTCCCTTATCACGGGGATGATTTGGAAACCAATCCCAATGCCAAACAACACAATCAGTATACGGATAAAGTTTTCTGGGATATGGATTAACCGAATGTTCAATTAACCGATCATCTAAAAAACAAAAAAATGAAAAAATATCTTTTATATATCCCGGCCTTATTTCTCCTGGTGAAGTGTACGGATGAAAGCAAGATCCGCATCCCGGAAATCGCCTATGGCGTAAACCTGCGCATCCTGGTCGATCCGGCGCACACCGGGATCTTTACCGATAAAATTGCAACGGATTACCTGGCTTTCGATATGTATTCTGAAAATAAAGATCTTGCCACCGTGCAACTGTTTGCGACTACCGGAGGCATAAAGAAGCTCGCCAAAACCCTGACCCAGTCCGATTTTGACAATGGCCAGGGTAAAGTCAGGGTTGAACTGAAAGCAGCTGATTTCGCGACTATGTTCGGAGAGCCCGGATATGGAAACGGCTCCAAAGTGGCCAACTTTACTATTAATCCGCTGGTCACCCTCAATGACGGCCGGGTGTACCCTGCCTATGTCAAACTGAGCGCTACGGATTCGGTCCTGAATCTGGCGCCTTCCATCAATGGAGCAGCCGCATCCAGTTTCACCCTTCAGTTTCAGACGTTCATCACCTGCCCGGCGGTAGATATTTCGGGTAATTATAAAGTGGAGGACGCTACCGGAAGTTCAACGGACGGCTGTTGTCCCAATGAAACGACGGTAAAAGGCAATGTGGTAAAGATCACCAAACTTACTGCGTCTTCATTCAAACTCAGCGATTTCAGCGGAGGGCTTTATTTGGAATGGTATGATGTATATGGTATTGGAAAACCGGAAGATTCACCAGGCGAGATCGCATTCAGTTGCAATGAGGTTTTTTTCCAGAATACAAAAGAACCCTTTGGTGAAAATGTCACCGGGACCGGAACCTATAACCCCACCACAAAAACCCTGGTCTACCATTGGGTGAATGGATATGGGGATGAGGGGACAGTGAAGTTAGTAAAACAGTAGTCAGCAGTCAGTTAGCTAGTTAGCTAGTTAGTCAGTTAGTCAGTTAGCTAGTTGGCAGGTCGAAAGTGTGGAATTTCACATGCAGAAAAAATGCAGTCCTAAGACAATTCAACAATTCAACAATTCCGCGATTCAACAGTCACTAACTCATAGCTACTCCTAATTTCCTGCTCCGCTCTACTTCAATGCGGGGAATTAGAGTAAGTTTTTTAAAGCAGTTGTACATATAAAGATATGTCGGCTGCTTTTTTATTTGCGAAGTGAAGGGGTGACTTCGAGTCACCCCTTCACTAAGACTTCGAGTCACCCCTTCACTTATCGACTATTGGCTATTCACATTAATCTTCCAATGCCCCTTTGATTCCAGCTCGAATTCCACACGGACCGGGAGGACTTCGCTGATGCCTTTTTGGGAATTATAGGTCATCCGCACCAATAAGGGGTATGAGACATTTTCGATGATGATCCGGTTTTTACCCTGGACATAATGATTGCCGGTAGAGGCATATACATTGATTCCCTCAACAATCGAACGGGTACCAAGAAAAATTTCTACCCGGTCCTGGTTTTCATCCGGCTTGTCAAATTGGGTTGACATGGTGTTGAGGGACTGGATAAGTTTATATTTTTTTTCCAGGATTTCCTCGATGAATTCATCGTTCTTCCACAAGCCGAGTTTACCGGGCTGGGTCGTCTGACTCTCTTTGTCCATCACATGCAGGGTTCCTTCACCATGCCTTAGCCCGTTTTTGAATTCACCTATATAATAGGATCCGTCAGAATATACATATTTTCCCTTTCCCTGGGGCACCCCTTCCTTAAAAGTCCCCTGGTAGGTATCCGTCCCCTGTGCGGTACCTTCTCCGTGAGCCAGGCGGTTTTTGCATTCCCCCTGGTAACTGCCTTGCAGCTTTGCCGAAAGGACTTTGCAGTTGGTGGTCTGTTGTTGCCCGAATGCCTGAATGGCCAGCAGCATCAGACCTGATGCTATGAATTTATTTATTTTTAACATTTCAAAGATTTCTTTAACAAAATAACGAATTTAAGGACCGGTTTGTCGAAAAAAAACAGTTTTTTGACTGAATTTGACCTGCCGTGACAGCGCTTACCAACTAAAGTACGTTTGACCTGAAGTTAAGAAATTAAACATTTCTTAAAATATTTTTTATTTTCGCGCTAAATTCTTAAATCTAAATGATGAAAAAACTTACTCTAACCTTTGCAACGTTTTTGTTTGCAGTGGCGTTCACAGTCGCCCAGCGAACAATTACCGGCACAGTCAAGGAGGTCTCCGGTGAGCCCCTGATCGGTGCCAACGTGTATGTAAAAGGTACTACCACTGGTACCACTACGGACGTAGAAGGAGCTTATTCACTGGAAGTTCCCTCGGATGCAGCTATTCTGGTCTTTTCCTATATTGGATATACCGACCAGGAAGTCACGATCGGCACGCAGTCGAATATAGATGTCACCCTGGCCGAGGGGATTACCCTCCAGGAAACGGTAGTGACTGCACTTGGCATCAGCCGTTCTCAAAAATCCTTAACCTATTCCGCCCAGCAGGTCGATGCCGACCAGCTTCGCCAGATTCCGGCGAGTTCCGTCAATAATGCATTGAGCGGCAAGATCGCGGGGATCCAGGTCAGAAGCCAGTCCACGGTTGCCCTCGGCCGTGATGCCACCATCCGGATCAGGGGAGCGGGTTCCATTAACGACAAAACACCTTTGTATGTAGTAGACGGTACCCCTGTGGCCAGCGCCCAGGATATCTCTGTCGACGATATCGCGGCTATGACCGTACTCAAGGGACCCAGCGCAACTGCCCTTTATGGACAGCGCGGGGATGCCGGCGTCATCGTCATCCAGACCAAAAAAGCAAACAATAAGGATGCCTTGGGTATAGAAGTCAATTCAGGGACTTTCTTTGATAATGTGTATATCCTGCCAAGGTATCAAAATTCTTATGCCGGAGGTGGTGCTGCCGATCTCATCGAATTCAATTGGCAAAACGGCATGCCCGACGAATGGAAAATTTACCAGGGGAAGTTTTACCACGATTATTCCGATGATGCCTCCTGGGGCCCCAGAATGGTAGGACAGGAATATATTCCCTGGTATGGCTGGTATGTAGGCACACCTGCCTTTGGACAGACCGCCAAATTGGTTCCTCAACCCAATAATATCCGGGATTTTTACAATACCGGAGTTACTCTCAACAACAACATAAGTCTAAGTAAGGGTGGTGAAGGTTACAACGTAAGGCTTTCCTATACCAATCAAAATATCAAAGGATTGCTTCCTTCCTCCTCTTCCAATAAGAATACCATCAATACCAACGCCAGTTTTGATCTGGGCAAATACCTCACCGCAAGTACCAATATCAATGTTTCCAACTGGAATGTAAACGGGGTGTTTGATGACGGATATGCAAAT
>CAYOPD010000159.1:0-8620 GCA_964405735.1 uncultured Saprospiraceae bacterium
TAAGGCGAAAAAAAAGTGGGGAGTTGATTGAGTGGTACCTTTAGGAACTGAGAGGCCCGCGGTGAAAGGTGCGAGAGGAACTCACTAACCTCTGACCTCTAACCTCTTACCTCAAACCTCTAACCTCTGTCCTCTCACCTCACCAAATTCCTCATTTCAACCTTGCCCGCATTGACCACCAGACCCTGTTTTTTACTTTTTCTCAGGACTTCTATCCCATTCCAGGCCTGGCCACAGTCGTTGTGAAGCAGGCAGTCTCCCAGGATCAGGGTGGCTCCGGGATGGACCAGGATCTTTGAACCAGCCGGCATAGAAACCCTGCCCTGGATAGTCAGGTATCCTCCCGGCAGGATTTCTATATCACTTTCAAGGTCACGGGCTCCCCGCCAGTTAATAGTGTCCTTAATGAAGATTTTGTTTTCTGGTAAGTAGGTGCACCAGGTCTTTTTGAGCAATTTCCTCACCGGGTTCTGGATATTCGAAAGATTATTGTGAATGGTACCTACCTGGCAGGGGGACAAGGCGCTCTGCCAGGCATTGTAGTCCATCATATTGTTAGAAGTGCGGCCGGCGCATCCGGCTTGTTCGATGACCCAGCAGTCGTTGGGGTGTTCCTGGGTATCCGGGCAACCGTCGTCCGTCCAGGCATGATAAAGTCCCAGTACATGTCCAATTTCGTGGTTGAAGGTGCCCCGCACATTCCATTCGGTCAGTTTGTTTTCATAGATGCCGGCAATTTTAATGGCATTGCCCAGGGCGATGCCCACACAACCGGATTTATAAGTAACCGACTTGACACTGTCGGGCAGATGGGGCATGATGAATATATTGAGTATGGAATCCAGCCCCACGGCATATTTTTCGATCACCGACCAGTCCGCATTGTTCCTCCGCTGGCCCATATGGAGGTAATAATACAATTGATCGTCATAGTGGTGGTAAATGCCATCGTCCTCCGGCCCGGTCCCGGTAAGTTCATATTTCAGATTGACGGGGATCACCGGGATGTCATTGTCTTTCGGGAGCCAAAGTTTGATATTGGTGTCAAACAAAATCTGCATGACATGAAGCAGATCCCTTACAAATTTCCGGCTCTGGGTTTCATTAAAATTGCGGGTGCTGTCGGCCGCATCCATAAAATGAAAATTGAGCCGCAGGTAACGTCGTGGAGTATGGGAAAGATGCAGGGTATCCGGCACGAAGTCCATGGGGTTTGCCTGGAAGAATGGGTTTGGCCTTTCAAATCCGTTCGCACGGTTTTCCATCACCATCTCCTCGGGATCCCGGATGAACTTGCTCTGTTTGGTCGCGCAGGACAGCAGAATCAGGAGGGCAACAATCCAGGCCGGGCTTTTCATGCTTACATATTCAATCCGCCACAAATACTGATCACCTGGCCGGTGATGTATTTCGAAGTATCGGCGGCCAGAAAGGCGGCCAGGTCGGCCACTTCCTCAGCGGTCCCGAAACGTTTGATGGCAAGGGAGGAAAAATAAAGTTCTTTGGTTTTATCATCCAGGGCATGGGTCATATCGGTTTCGATAAAACCGGGGGCAATAGCATTGCACCGGATGTTGCGGCTGCCCAGTTCCTTGGCAATGGATTTGGTAAAGCCGATCATGCCGGCTTTGGATGCCGCATAATTGGCTTGTCCCGCATTTCCGAAGACACCAACTACAGAAGTCATATTGATGATGGAACCGGCCCTGGCGCCGAGCATGGGCTTGAGCACCTGTTTGGTCAGGTTGAAAGCCGATTTGAGGTTGACCCGGATGACCTCATCCCATTGTTCTTCGGTCATGCGAAGCATCAGGGTATCCCGGGTGATGCCTGCGTTGTTGATCAAAACATCAATTTTTCCGAAATCGGCCAATACCTGTTTGACCAATTGTTCAGCCTGAGCAAAAGAAGCCGCATCCGACTGATAAGCCATCACTTTCGCCGGAGCAAGGGATGCTGCCAGTGCATTGGCTTTTTCCGATGAGGCGGAATAAGTAAAGGCCACGGAAGCGCCGAGCGAAGCAAACTTTCTGACCAGGGCTTCGCCGATTCCACGACTCCCCCCGGTGATCAGGGCAACTTTATTTTCCAGTAACTGCATAAGATCGTTTTTCGTTTTTGCGCAAAGATAGGCTATGGGTGATTATAAATGAGTACCTGATTCCCGCCACGACACAGCGAAGAGAAGCCTGCGAAAGAATTGAAGAGTAGGTCCCACAAAGACAACCAAGAACACAAAAGAGAGGCTTGTTCAGCATCCGATTTATTCTTTTCTTTCCCGCGAAACTGTTTTTCAGGGTCAGAGCCCAGCTCTTTTCAAACGATAGAGATAGTATATAGTCTACTTGCTGATAGCTGAAAGCTCATGGCTCATGGCTCACAGCTGACAGCCGTTAAGAAAGTGTTACATCTTTCAATTCCATTGACCTTATGCAACCCATGTAACTATTTTTGGTCTTTAGAGTTATCATTGAAAAAATAGCGGCTGCATGAAATTAGTTTTCCCATTCTTTGTACTTGTTTTTTCAACCACTTTCCACACGGTCGCTTATTCAAAAGAAACCACCCCGCGCGAACTGCATGCCGTAAAATGTCATGAAACTCCCGTAATCGACGGGGTTCTGGATGATCCTGCCTGGAAACAGGGCCATGAAATAACTGATTTTACAGAATTCAGGCCAAAGATCGGTGACAAGGAAGCCCACGCAGAACGAACCGTAGCATATCTGATGTACAACGATATCGGCATTTATTTCGGAGGCCGGTGTTATGAACCATCTGTGGACCGGATTTCTAAAGAACTGAAAGGCCGTGACGGTTTTGGCGCCAATGATTATATCGGAATCATCTTTGACACTTATAAAGATAATCTCAACGGATTCGAATATTTTGTCACCCCTCTTGGAGAACAATGGGATGCCAAAATGGCCCCTTCCAACAACAGCAACAACGGAGGCGAAGATTTTTCATGGAATGCCGTATGGAGCAGCGCTGCCCGAATACATGATGAAGGTTGGGATTTCGAAATGTTCATCCCTTTTTCCGCGATCCGTTTTGGAAATGGCGATGTACAGGACTGGGGCCTGAATATCACGCGCCGCAGAAGATTGACCGAAGAACAATTTACCTGGAATCCAATCGATCCGACCGTCAACGGATTCCTCACCCAGGAAGGATACTGGAAAGGGATAAAAAACATCAAACCCCCGGTACGCCTTCAATTTTCTCCTTATTTCTCCGTCTATGCCAACCATTATCCCACCCAGGATGCGCTTGTCAAAGACTGGACCAGTCAGGTCAATGGAGGCCTTGACTTAAAATACGGAATCAACCAGGCCTTTACACTCGATGCTGTCCTCATTCCTGACTTTGGCCAGGTTCAGAGTGATAATCAGGTCCTGAATCTTTCTCCATTTGAAGTGAAGTTTAATGAAAACAGGAACTTTTTCAGTGAGGGCACCGAACTGTTCAACAAAGGAGGCCTTTTTTACTCCAGGCGGATTGGTGGGACCCCCCTGCACCTGGGTCGCCCCGGTGAAAACCTGCGGGAAAATGAATATATCCTGAAAAACCCGGCCGAAACCAAACTCATCAACGCGGCTAAAATATCCGGTCGCTCCCAGTCCGGCCTGGGCATCGGTTTCCTCAACGCCATTACCAAACCACAGCATGCCACAATAGAAAACAGAAGTTCAGGAGAGACCAGGGAAGAAGTGACCAATCCCCTGACCAACTACAATTTTATGGTCCTGGACCAGACGCTAAAGAACAATTCCTCGGTCACCCTGGTCAACTCCAGTGTGATGCGCGAAGGAGGGGACTACGACAGCAACGTTAGTGCCTTTTTATTTGACTTTAACGACAAGTCGAATACCTGGAATGTTAACGGGAAAGTCGCCCTGAGCCAGTATTTTCAGAGCGGTTCAGATGACCGGCCAGGAACTGCATACAACCTGGGCTTTGGCAAAGTCAGCGGCCAGTTCAGTTTCAGGTTCTGGCAGGAATATGCAGATGAACGTTACAGCCACAATGACCTGGGCTACTTCACCAACAACAACTTCCTGAGCCACGGGGTGTACGGCTCCTACCGGATCATCAAACCAAAAGGATGGTACAACCGGATCAACTTCAATTTCAATACCAGCGTGTCCCACCTGGCCAGCCGGATCGGTGACATCGATGCCAGGTACCAGATGGCCAACGTGAATTTTAATGTCAATGCCCAAACGAAAAAGCTGATGTTTATTGGCATTTTTTCGGGTTTTCAACCAGCGAGGAACGACTTTTGGGAACCCCGGGTCACCGGCCAGTATTTCCGTCGCGGTTCCAGGGTCCATACGGGCTTTTGGCTTGAAACCAATTCGGCAAAAAAATATTCCTTTTACACCGAAGTGTTTGGCGGACAGTTTATTAATTTTTATAATATTAAAATCGGCGAGGTCCAGCTTAATCAAACCCTTCGTTTTTCTTCCCGTTTTTCACTGAGCCACAACATCAATTACGAACACGTCACCAACAGCATCGGTTATGCCACCCAGCTTTCTTCCGGCGAGGTGGTCATGGGCAGGAGAAATATCAACACGATATCGAATATCGTCAGCAGCAAATACAACTTCAATACGAAGATGGGCATCACCCTCCGGGTAAGGCATTATCAAAGCGGAGTGGATTATAATGCCCACTATCACCTGATGTCCGACGGCAGCCTTTCCCCCAATGAATCCTTCCGGGATAATACGGATCAGAACGTGAACTTTTTTAATGTGGATATGGTCTATACCTGGCAATTCGCCCCCGGCAGCTTTCTCAACCTGGTCTGGAAAGACGCCGCTTTTTCCAGCGAAGACCGGAATGAATCCCGCTACGTCAGGAACCTCAACAACATCCTGGACTCGGACCATAACAACAACCTGTCCCTGAAAGTCATTTATTTCCTGGATTATCTGCAATTGAAGAGGAGAACGGGGTAGCGGTTACTCCCGTCAATTAAATTAGGATTGAGGGTTGAGGATTGAGGATTGAGGGTTGAGGAACCTTTCCTCCCGTCTCCTTTTAATCGTACCTTTGTGGCTGGAAACAGGTTGTTTCCCTACAATATTTCTTTGTGAACGAATTCGAAGTATTGGGTGTAGATGCCCAATTGACTAAAGCCATTCAGGAAATCGGCTTTGAGAAACCCACCGAAATACAGGAAAAAGCCATCCCCCTGCTGCTGACCGGAACCAAGGACTTTATAGGCCTGGCCCAAACCGGTACCGGTAAAACGGCAGCTTTTGGCCTTCCCCTGCTCCAGCTTATAGACCCTTCAAAAAAGCACCCCCAGGCCCTGGTGATTTGCCCGACCCGCGAACTGTGCATGCAGATCAGCAAAGACTTTATAAGCTATAAAAAACACAAGCCCGGCATACATACCTGCGCGGTCTACGGAGGCGCCTCCATTTCAGACCAATTGCGGGAGATCAAAAAAGGGGTTCAGATTGTGGTGGCCACTCCCGGCCGGTTGATTGATGTGATCGACCGAAAGGCCATTGACCTGACCCATATTCACTACATTGTCCTGGACGAGGCCGATGAAATGCTCAACATGGGTTTCCGCGAGGACATTGAATACGTGTTGAAGCATACTCCTGAGCGCCAGAGCACCTGGCTCTTCAGCGCCACCATGCCCGCTGAAGTGAGGGAAGTGTCCAAACGATTCATGAAATCTCCACATGAAGTCACCATCGGCAAGGTCAATATGGCAAGCTCAGCCATCGACCACCAATACTTCCTTGTCATGCACAGCAACCGGTATGAAGCCCTCAAGCGGTTGATTGATTTTAATCCGGGGATATATGGCCTCATTTTCACCCGTACCAAACTCGATGCCCAGAATATCACGGAGTCCCTGGTGCGCGAGGGCTACGATGTAGATGCCCTCCATGGGGACCTCAGCCAGCCCCAGCGGGATAAGGTCATGGCCCGTTTCCGTTCAAAACAATTGCAACTGCTCATCGCCACGGATGTGGCCGCGAGAGGGATCGACGTCAAAGGGATAAGCCATGTGATCAATTATGAATTGCCGGACGACCCGGAAATCTATACCCACCGCAGCGGCCGCACGGGCAGGGCGGGGCTCACGGGCATCTGTATGAGCATAGTGACGCCGAAAGAAAAAAGCCGGATGGACCAGATCGAGCGTTTTGTAAAAGCCCCTTTCCATAAACTGGACATTCCGTCCGGGACCGAAGTATGCCGCAAACAGTTTTTTCATTTTATCGACAAAATGTTCGCAGCCGATATCAGTCATGGTGAATATGAAACCTACCTGTCGGCGTTGAAGGAACGATTTGAAAACGTGGAAAAGGAAGAAATTATTAAACGCATGGCCGCCCTCGAGTTCAACCGATTCCTTCAATATTATGAAAATGCCGCCGACCTGAATATCCGGAAGGAAGATAAAGCCGGAAAGAAAAAAGATAAATTTAAAAAAGGCGGTGAGGGCGGCAGGGAAAGTTTTACCAAAAGCGGACAGTTCAAAACATTGTTTATCAACCTTGGTCAGAAAGACGGGTTTTACAAGGCCTCCTTCCTGCAATTTGTGCTCGACAGCAGCAACCTGAAAAAGGAAGTACTGGGTAAAATAGATATGAAAAACCTGAATACCCTCGTCGAAATCGATTCCGGCTCGGTTACCAAAATGATCAAAGCCCTGGATGGAAAAATGTATAAGGGGCGGAAGATTAAGATGAATGAGACGGGGAGAGACCGGTAGTCAGTTAGTCAGTTAGTCAGTTAGTCAGTTAGCTAGTCAGCAAGGCAGTCCCCCTTTCGAGGCGAGGTGCTCTGATGAAAGCAGTCCTTTGGTCAAATAGTTAGTTCTTTAGTCATGGGTTTATATTGCAGTCATATGTTTTTAAAAACAGGAAAGATTAAGATCATCATTTTCCTTGCCTTGGTAGTGGCTGGTTACGCAAGCCTGAAAGCGAATGAATCCATCCGGTTCAACGTATCCATGCCGGATCCCTCGTCTCACCGTTTTCATGTACGGATGCAATATGAAGGGTATACCAATAAAGACAGCCTTGAATTCAGAATGCCGGTATGGACGCCCGGGTATTATCAGCGCCTGGATTTCTGGAAGCAGGTAATTGATTTTAAAGCGGAGGATGGTGTTTCCGGTAAAGCGTTGAGCTGGAACCAAAAGGAAAATGGCTGGACCGTTTCAAACCTTGGAACGGGTTCCATGGTCATCGAGTACAAAATTCAAACACTGAGGCCTTTTGTAGCGATGCCCTGGCTGGATTCGGCAAGGGGCTACGTGCTTCCTGCGGGTGTTTGCATGCATCCTGCCGGGAAGTTCCACCTGCCTGTGATCCTGGAGATACAACCTTTTGATGGATGGAGTATGGCTACCGGGCTAAAAGCCATTTCTGGTAAAGCACAGCATTATTACGCTTCCGATTTTGATATCCTCTACGACAGCCCTATCCTGGCAGGCCCCATCGAATCCCTGCCGGCATTCAAAGTCAGGGGAGTGCCTCATTATTTCAAAGGCATCCAATTGGGAACTTTTGACAAACCCAAATTCATATCAGACCTGAAAAAAATAGTGGAAACGGCGGTGGACCTCATCGGCCATATCCCTTATGAGGACTATACTTTTATAGCCATCGGACCGGGAGCAGGCGGCATCGAACACCTCAATAATACCACGTTCAGTTTTAATGGCAACAACCTCCACGACCGTTCTGCTTATTTACGCATGTTGTTTTTCCTGGCCCATGAATACTTCCATCACTACAATGTAAAACGCATCCGGCCCATTGAACTGGGCCCCTTCGATTATGATCAGGGCAACCGGACGAATTCACTCTGGTGGTCTGAAGGCGCTTCGGTTTATTATGAATACCTGATCGTAAAAAGGGCAGGACTGTGTACTGAAGAAGAATTGCTGGACGCGCTTCGAAGGAATATCGCGGCCTTTGAAGATAAACCGGGCAAAGCCTATCAGACCCTGGCCCAGGCAAGCTGGGAAACCTGGAGCGACGGCCCTTTTGGCCGGATCAACGATGAGGTAAATAAAACCATATCTTACTATGACAAAGGACCGGTGGTATGCATGCTGTTTGATTTTAAAATCAGACAACTGACAGGCAATAAAAAGTCACTGGACGATGTCATGCGGGACCTTTATTACCGGTACTATACCACCCGGAGGCGCGGGTTTACCGAATTCGAATTAAAACAGAGCCTCGAAAGGGCCGCCGGTGGCCGGATGGATGAACTGATGTCTTATGTCTATACGACCCGCGAAATCGAGTACCTTCCGGCGCTGACGGATGCCGGTCTTTTTATGGATGACACCCTTCGACAAGTCAAAGGAGGGTGGTCGGGTTTGAGTACCCGGCTGCGGGAAGATACCCTGAATGTATTTTCCGTGGAATACGACTCCCCCGCCTGGAAAATCGGGCTGAGGCGCGGTATGAAAATCCTCAGTGTAAATGAAAAGAAAGGAATTACTATTGATGCCGTCATGCCGGATCGGCTGCCGGGTGAGTCTTTGGAAATAAAAGTCCTGGATGAAGGGAAAATGACCGGCCGGATTTTAGTATTGGGGCAGAAAACATCGAAATCGTAT
>CAYOPD010000160.1:0-8585 GCA_964405735.1 uncultured Saprospiraceae bacterium
ATAAACTGATAAACTGATAAACTGATAAACTGATAAACTGATAAACTGATAAACTTACTAACTTACCCTCTCAACGCACAGCTATGCCTATCATCAAATCTGTACGTGGTTTCACTCCCCGGTGGGGCTCAAACGTATTCCTTGCCGATACCGCCGTATTGGTAGGGGATGTGGTGATGGGTGATGATTGCAGTGTCTGGTTCAATGCCGTAGTCCGCGGGGATGTCAATTATATACGCATCGGCGACCGCGTCAATATCCAGGACGGGGTAGTGATCCATTGTACTTATGAACGTTGCGGGACCACTATTGGCAATGAAGTGTCCATTGGGCACAATGCCATCGTCCATGGATGTACCATACACGACAAAGCCCTCATCGGCATGGGAGCCATCGTCATGGACAAAGCGGTCGTGCCTTCCGACTGCCTGGTCGCCGCAGGCGCAATCGTGCTGGAAGAATCCTTGCTTGAATCCGGTTTTATCTACGCAGGGGCCCCTGCCCGGAAAGTCAAAGAACTGACCAAAGAAACTTTTGAGTTTTTTATTTCGAGGACGGCGAGGAATTATATGATGTATGCGGAGTGGTACAGGGAGTTAGCCAGTTGACCAGTTGATGTTTTGATCAGTTGACCAGTTGATCAGTTGATCAGTTGACCAGTTAGCCAGTTAGCCAGTTGATCAGTTGACTAGTTGACCAGTTGACCTGATAAACTGATAAACTGATGAACTGATGAACTGATGAACTGATGAACTGATAAACTGATAAACTAAACTACTCAAACCACAGCTTACCCTCGTACCCCTCCTCATCCCGGTAATGAATCGTGATCTCATCCCCCGGACCGATATCACGTATGGCTTCGATCTGGATCTCATCGCTTTCGTAATCGCAGACCACGCGGGCATTGGGCGCAGGGTCGTGGTTGTACAATGAACCATAACCCAGTGCGAGGGCAAGGCGCCCTTTATTCCAAATAAAATAATAGTTGTAAATCTCGGTGCGGTCGATGAGCGCAGCCTGGGCGCCGGGAATAAGGATGAGTGGGCAGATCTCAATCAGGCTGCCGGCCGGAATGCCCATGGCTGTAAAGACACCCCGGCCTTTGTGTCCGGCATGGGCGATGTAAAGGTCAGGCAGGCGCTGCATATCAGGTGGAACGGATCAGTTTGATGCCTCCGATGATCATGCCCAGGCCGATGAGGCTGTTCCAGTGGATGACTTCTCCGTCAACCAGGCCCCAGAGAATGGCTACGACCGGAATGATATAGGTGACCGTACTGGTGTATAGCGCTCCTGATTTGCTGATGATATAATAGTACAACAGGGAACCGATCACCGTGCCCACCATGGCCAAAGTGGCGGCAGACAGGAGACAAGTTAAAATCTGAGGATGTGCGGCCAGGCTACTCCAATCCGCCGTAGATGTAAAAAGGATCAAAGCCGGCAGGGCCATACTCCCGAAAGAGACGGAAGCGATCACATAAGGAGATAGTCCAGCGAGGTGTTTCTGGGTAATGTTGATGGTGATGGAGGAAAAGATCACGGAGCCGATCATAAACAGGCTGTAAAAACCGACGGAGATTTCCGCATGGCCCCGGTCAAATACAATGAGGACCAGGGAGCCCAGCATACCCATAGCGATGCCCCAGAAGTTTTTCCAGCGAAACGACTGTTGGAAAAATCCGATACCAATGATAAAGGTGGCCAGTGGATTGAGCGAGGCCAGGATGCCCGCCAGGCTGCTGCTGATATGGGTCTGGCTCAAGCCCATCAGGGAATAAGAAAAAAAGTATCCCATCAGGCCCAGCAACAAAAGCCAGGAAAACTGTCTCCGGTTTATTTTTTTATAAGAAGATAAAAACCAGGGCGTAAAACAAAGACCAGTGAGGACGATCCGCAGCAAGGCAAACTGAATGGGGTTGAAGCAGGGGAGGATCCGTTTGATCAGGATGAATGAACTGCCCCAGATACACCCCAATACAACGAGCAGGAAAGAAGCATCATCGCGTTTGATTTTTAAGGGGAGGGTCAACGGTACCTTGCGGAATTACAATTTGATGAAAGGTTGTTTCCAGCTCCCTTTTTCCGAAGCCAGGTCAAAATAATAAACACCTGCCGCAAGGTTTGAAAGATCGAGCCTCTCCTTCACCGCGTTGCCAGGAGGCAGGTCCCGACGGTATACTTCCCGGCCCGCATAATTGCGAATGGTCAGCCGGATCGCCGACAGGAACTGTATAAAAGTACCCTGTATTTGAAGTTCATGGATCACAGGGTTCGGGAAGGTCTTAATGGTTACGAATATCCGGTCGTTTTTCAGGGGGGTGCTTTGTTCTTTTTTAAGGACGGTAAAAAGGAGTTGCCCGCAGTTATTGTCCTTCCGGATCTCGTCAATTTCTCCAATGGCATCCAGGCAGGAAATCAGGTAATAGGTATCGGGTTTAAGTTGTTCCGGTATCACGGCCATAGAGGCCAGCTGGGTAGAACCTGCCGGTTCAAGGCCTGAATATGGGATAGCATTGAAAGTGACCAGGGGATCGTTGTCCCTGGGCGATTTTTTTATGGAATGGATTACCTGGTATTGTCCTGCCGCTGTTTCTCCGATATTTTCCATAAAATCGGTGATGCGAAGGGTATCACCGGCGGCTATGGTGCTTTGGGCCAACTGAAGGCCCCTGAGATAAAGGTCCGCTTTCCGGTTCGGGATGATTATTTTTTTGAAAATGGAATTGTTGGTTTTGTTTTTTTCAATGGGAAGATGGTTGTGGTTAAGGGTCAGCAACAGGTATTGATTGCCTGATCTTGCCTGATCTGGAATGTCGAGGTCAAAGTTGACCACAGCCACCTCCCCCTTCAATAATTCCGGAAGGGATGCCAGGGCTACTGGGAAATCGTCTTTTGAAGCCAGGCTGTCCACCGAAAGATAGACGGTGTCCCGCAGGGCAGGCATGGTCCAGTTGCCTATATTACGAATGCGGACGGTGGCATGCATCGATTCCCCTCGCCTTAATTCACCGGCGATAGACAATTCCAGCGGAGTGACATCCGGCAGGCTCTGATCCAGTCTGAAGGGTTGTATCTGGAGGTTGTTGTCTTCCCGGCTTTCTGTTATTTCACCTCCCGGATCCAATTGAAGAATCAGGGAATAAGGTCCACTTGGAAGGGCCTGGTCCGGTGTGAAAGAAATCGTCCCCGTATCCGATTCACCCACTTCCAGCCCCTGATGCAGAATGGCGAAGACGGGTAGCGTATCGGAAAGTTTACCCTCCTCCGGGATAAGCACATATTTGCAGATGACCTGGAAACTCCCGGTAGGCAGCAGGCCCTTGTTTTGCAGCCCGAAGGTAACCGAACTGGGGTAACCACTGAGAAGGATACTGTCATCTGTGTGTAAAGCGATCGCCTGCAAGTCTGGTAAGGCACGCTGTGGTGTTATGGAGAAGACGGCGAGGTTGTTTTCCAGGTCCATTTCTTCGATCTGCCCTGCAGGATCCGCGTGAAGGCTGAGATCGGTTTTTTGCCCGAAAAGACTGTCAGGTATGACCAGGGTGATGGTGGTATCCAAGGAATTGCCAGGAACTAATTTTTCAACCACAAATGAGGCAGCCAGCCCGGCTACGGCACCTGTAGCCGAGTATAATTCAATCACCACATTTTCCGCTGGAATCTCTCCTTTATTGGAGATGACTGCCCTGACCGGAAAAGGGAGACTGGTATATAATGAATCTGACTCCGGGCTAAATATATCTACGGACAAATCGGCCATAGGATTTCTGAGCTCCATCCGGAAACTCTTACAATTGTTGTTTTCGGTCACTTCTTTGATCTCCTTCCGGGAATCCAGGCAAAGGGTCAGGTACCAGGTGCCCGGTTTCAATTGTCCTGGAATAAGCACTTCTTTGGAAACTTTTAAGGTATCCCCAGGAGAAACGGATGCCAGGCTGTCAGGCAGTAAGGTAAGGGAAGTACTGTCCAGCACCATTTCTTTTTTCGAAAAATACATGCCGCTGAAGGTTACCGGGGCGGAGCGTAAGCCAGGATTGGTTACCTCAAAGGGCAGTGTGATTAGAGACCCGGTCACCAATACTTCAGGGAATGCAGCTTTTGAGTTCAGTTTCAGATCGGGCAGCGGTTCCAGCACGTTTAATTTGCTTTCCCTGCAATTGTTTGATTCATTGGATTCGGTGACTCTCCCGTCGTCGTCGATGCAAGCAGACACACTGCTTTGGCCAAGCCAGGACTTATCTGTGACCGCGAATTTTTCAACCAGGGTGATGGAAGCATCAGCCGCCAGCTCAGGGATGAAGAGGGTTTTAAGGGGATACTGCTCAACTTTTGAGCCTTGATTTCTCAATAGCATCAACTGGCCCCTCGAAGGGTTTGCCCTCGCAGAACCGGTATTCCTGAAAACGATGCGAACCTCCTGGCTGTCCTCCAGGTAAAAACTATTGGGGACCAGGATCTGCTCGGTGATCAGGTCGGCAATGGGTGCCGTGATGGTAACGGAAGTTGCCTTGCAGTTGTTAACTTCATTGGACTCAGAGATTTTATTCTGACTGTCGGCGCAGACCAGGATGGAATAATTTCCCGGGGAAATCCGGTTGCTGATGGTAAACTGCCCGTTTTTATTGGCACCGGCCTGAAGTCCCTCCGGGAAATTGATTTCTCCCAGCAAAAGGTCGGACCCGTCGAGGACATTGTTGTTTTTTGAAATATGAATGGCTGACCAGAATCCGGGACTCGTGGTCGTGCCTTCATTTGCCACGGTAAAACCAATATCAAAGGTGACCCCGGAAGGAACGGAATTTGAACTGACCTTGCCATTTTGGACCACCAGGTCCGGTTTCGGAGCCAGCACATCGAGGGCGTATGAAATGCAGTTATTGGTTTTATTGGATTCTACGATTACGTTTTCCGGATCGCTGCAAAGGATGAGGTAATACCTTGCCTGTTCCAGTGAGGCCGGCACGATGACCCTGGCGGTCAATTGGGTGGAACTTTCCGGGTTGAGTGAGGATATCGTTGCCTTGAATAAAGGAAGGTCATTGGCCGAAAACCGGTTGTCCGCGGACATGACCATCTCAAGGGAATGTTCCTGGGCTTTGCTTGCTCCAAGGTTATAAATCCTGCTTTCTACATCCAGGGACTGGCCTGTGGTAACTGTCGGAGGCAGGGCATTCAGTATTGCCGGGGCCAGATCTGCCAGTAAAGCCGGGGATTCTTTCAAGGTAAGGGTAAGACTGGCGGATGCACAGTTGTTGCCTTCGGAAAATTCACTGACCGTATTTCCCTGGTCGGCGCATACGATGATAAAATAGGTCCCGGATTTGCTGCCGGACGGCAAAAGATAACTGAAACTCGTTTGCTGGCTGGCATTGGCTTGCAAGCCGGACACGGTCGAGGTATTGATGACGGCATCACCGGCTGACAACGCGTCATCCGTGGACAGATAGGAAGTGCTTGTGGAAGAACCGGCAGCTGCCGATCCGTTGTTATTTGTATTGTAGGAAATGGAAACGGGATCGGTGGTGACTACCAGATTTTTTGGGCTGAGTGAAAGTCCCTGAATCCTTAGGTCCGGACTGGAAGTGACGACTCCTCCTTCACAGGCCCCAAGGCAATTGGCCGCTATGACCCGGGTTCTGATCAGGTCGCCGGGTTGTGGCCCAAAGCCATTATTGAAATTGACGCCCACCCCACTGGCCAGATGGCAGTATGACATGATGGTCCCTCCGTTCACCGGCGTGGGACCCGGAGCGCAGCCGCCTTCCGATTCCACACAATTGTCAATCGGTCCTCCCGGCCACGAACAGGCTTGGGTATGGGGGGATCCCAGGTTATGTCCCATTTCATGGGTGACGACGTGAACGGTCCAGGAATAGGTTGGAAGCGCACTGTAACTGTTGGTGATTTCGCTGTAGGCGTAGGGCCTGGAACCGCATATCATGTCGAGCCAGGCGATACCGCTGAGGCTGCCGGAACTGGTCCGTACAAAGTGAGCGAGGTTACCGTTGAAATTGCTCCCGATCGAGTTTCCAAAAGCCTGGAGGGCGTCAGAAGCAGCAGTCCCGTAGGGTTCCCGGGAGGTCCAGACCTTTACTTCCGAAATGCTGGTCGAAATGCTTTCGCGCGAATATAAAGTGACGACAGCGTTGTAGATGGCTGTGATGTAATCTGCAGCGCCGGAAGTGCCTCCTTTATCATTGTAGACACTGTTTCCCAGTTCGAAATATACTTTGATGCAGCCTGCTGCGGATTGCTGGCGCAGGCTCCCTTTGGTTATTTTGATTCCATCGCTCCAATTGGGCAGTTCAGGGCTTTTGCAGGTGAAGGAGGGCGCCTCCTGTTGCCCTTCATCAAAAAGGACAAACGAATTTCTCCTCAATACGGGGCTCCTGCCGATCACCTGGTTTGACCTGCCGGGCCGGGAGATCATGGCCATGACCTCATTTTCAAAAAGGCTGATGACCACCATGGATTGGTCCTGTCCTTTTATTTTTCCGGAATAATAGAGCCCCGGGGTATAAGCCAGGTTGCGCTGTTTATCGGTGCTTAGCACAAAATCATCGTGCAGGACTTTGTTGGCAAACAGTTCAGCCTCGAGGTCTCCTTCCAGGGTTGGGATCAGGAGGTTTAGGGCGGCCTGACGGTTTTGTTTCAGAAGGGCATACTGTGCCGTGTCGTAATTGAATATGCGCACGTTGCGGTTTGACCTCAACGCCTTCCATTGTATTTCCTGCTGGCGGTCCTCCTGGAACAAACGGATCTGGCCAAAGCTGGTCATGGAAAGAAGGAGCAGACACCATAACAGGAAAGTCCTGTATTTATGGTTTTCCTTTTTCCTTATCTCTTTCCTGGTCATGATTGCATTTTGGTTGGTTTGGTTCAGGATGTTTTTTCCGGTTTCATCTGGGGGAAAAACAAAACTTCCTGGATCGAAACCTGGTTGGTCATCAGCATGACCAGCCGGTCAATGCCGATCCCCAGTCCGGAAGTCGGGGGCATGCCGTATTCCAGGGACCGGAGGAAATCCTCATCCAGGGCCATGGCTTCTTCATCCCCGCGGGCGGCCAGTTTGAGTTGTTCAACAAATCGTTCCCTCTGGTCGATGGGATCGTTGAGCTCGGAATAGGCGTTGGCGATCTCTTTTCCGCAGACAAACAACTCGAAACGTTCCACACAGCCGGCTTTGGTACGGTGTTTTTTCGCCAGGGGGGTCATTTCAAGGGGGTGGTCAATGATATAGGTGGGCTGGACCAGGTGATGTTCGACTTTTTCACTGAAGATCTCGTCGATCAGTTTGCCCGGGCCCATGAAAGCATCGGTTTCAATATGCCAGGCTTTGCACTGCGCTCGAAGGGCCGCTTCATCCATGGCGCTCACATCGACGCCCGTATATTCTTTGATGGAATCGTGCATGCTGAGCCTGCGGTAAGGCCCTTTGAACTGCAGGATATGTTCGCCGTAGGGGATATCGGTTTGTCCATGGACGGCCAGGGCCAGGTTTTCGAGGAGCTCTTCCACCATTTCCATCATCCAGTAATAATCCTTGTAAGCTACATAGATTTCCATCATGGTGAATTCCGGGTTATGCGTGCGGTCCATGCCTTCGTTGCGGAACATTTTACCGATCTCGTAAACCCCTTCGAATCCACCTACGATCAGCCTTTTGAGATAGAGTTCGTTTGCAATGCGGAGATAGAGCGGGATATCGAGGGTATTGTGATGGGTCATGAAGGGCCGGGCTGCCGCGCCTCCATGGATGGATTGCAGGATGGGCGTCTCCACTTCGAGCCAACCTTTATCGCCGAAATGGCGGCGCAGTGCGCTGATCAGTTTTGATCTTTTGAGAAAAATATCGCGGACTCCGGGATTGACCAACAGGTCAACATACCGCATACGGTAACGAAGTTCCGGATCCGCAAATGCATCGTGCACCTTTCCTTCCGCGTCTGTTTTGACTACGGGCAGTACTTTCAAAGATTTGGAAAGCAGCCGTATTTCCCGTACATGGATGGTGATCTCGCCCATTTTGGTGCGGAACACAAAACCTTCGACGCCGATAAAATCGCCCAGGTCGAGCCATTTGGAAAAAAGGGGATCATAGGATTCGCCCAGTTCATCTTTTTTGAGGTAGAGCTGGATCCTGCCCTGCGCGTCCATGAGTTCGGCAAAAGAGGCCTTGCCCATGCTTCTTTTCATCATGAGGCGGCCTGCCAGGCGGACTGATTTATACCTTTCGGGGTCGTCGTCGAAAAGCCGCAGAATGTCGGCAGTGTAAGCGGTCACCGTGATTTGTTCAGCGGGATAAGGATTTATACCGGCCTCCCTTATTTGAACAAGGGTATCGCGCCGTATAAGTTCCTGTTCAGGGAGATTTGGTGACATGTCGCTGATTTCGAAGGCTAAAGGTATATAATCCGCATCGAAAAATGATCTGTTAAATGAAGGATTTTACAAGGAATAAAAAGGGGATTATATATACTTTTAGGCCCTGTATTCGACTAGGTCAATGAAGAAACTACATATTTATTTTTTTGCCTTCGTGGCCTGGCTGCTGGGAAGTGGGGTGGTTTGGGGGCAGA
>CAYOPD010000161.1:0-8439 GCA_964405735.1 uncultured Saprospiraceae bacterium
CCGCAGGTTCCCTGCAGGTAGGGGGAGGAACTTATATAAAAAAGAATTTTTATGTTGGTGGAGTTGCAAAATTCGGAGGTCCTGTAGCATTCGGAGGACCGGTATCGATCACGGATGTCACTCAATCCAACACTCCTGCGGAAGGCGCATTAAAAGTCAGCGGAGGGGTCGGGATCGGCTTGAATTTGAATGCAGGCGGGGCTGCGATGTTTGGAGGAATGACGACAATTAAGGATTTGACCCAGTCCATGAACGATTCCACCGGGGCATTGAAGGTGTTCGGGGGGGTGGGCATCAGGAAGAATCTAAACGTCGGTGAAGCGGTTTTTTTCTCAAATGCACTCGATGTGGCGGGCAGCACGACCATCAATGATTCACTGGTGGTGAAGGGAACGCGCAATTTTATTGCAAATTTTAAAAACCATACCAATCAACATGGTATCAGGATACAAATCGGCAATCCTTCACCAGGGAATGCCAATCATTTTGTTGAATTTAGGAACAACTCGGGTGGAGTTGTAGGACGAATTGAAGGCGAAAACGCCAATGAATACATGTCGAATCCACGGTATAAATTGGAATTGCAAAGGTTGAGCACGAAAGTGGATTACGGAGCATATCTGGTAGCGGGTGCTGCTATAAAGGTGGCCGCGGGGATATCTTATGTAATAGCTGCCGCCACCTCATTCCAATTTTGTGTGGGCCTGGGTTTTTGTACGGCTGCACCGATCATTTCCTTTATTATACAGGCAGCACTTGAATTGGCCGCTGCCAGCATTGCACTTGCGAATGCTATTGTAGGATTTGAAGCCGCAAAAGCGAGGAAATCCGATTTTCTGAACTATACCAGCAGCAGGATCGGAGTCACATATGAATCCGGCGCAGGAGATTACGCGGAATGGTTGCCAAGGTGGGATCCTAAAGAAACGTTTTTACCGGGCCAGATAGTTGGACTGAAAGACGGCCGTGTTTCAAAGCACCTCGATGGAGCCACCAAATTGCTTGTGATTTCCACAAATCCCATTGTATTGGGTAATATGCCGGAAAAGAATGTGGAATTGCCTTATGAAAAAGTGGCCTTTTTAGGACAAGTTCCCGTTCATGTGATTGGAAAGGTCAACCCGGGTGATTATATACTGCCCTCAGGGAATAACGATGGACTGGGAATAGCTGTTTCCCCGGAACGGATGGAAGCCGAGGATTACTCCCGGATAGTTGGTACTGCGTGGTCCGGATCTGATGGAAGCACTTATCAGATGATTAATGTAGCAGTGGGCATGCACGACAGCGAAATCAGCAAGGTAATCGCCCAAAACAAGTCGAAGTTGAATGAAATCAAGTCCAGCTTGAACAAAACCGATGCAACTCTGTCCTCGCTGCTTCCGGCTTATAAAGAATTAAGGCAAAAAAGAAGCTTGGATTCCAAAGGCCCTGTAAAAATCATGCCGGTTATACCCACTCCCAATACTGAAATAGCTGTTGCAGGAGGATTTGACTTGAGAAACCTTCCACGGGACCAGGTTTTGAAGATGCTGGACATGACCGAAAAAACATTAATAGAACAAGGGGTGAATGCAGAGGCAGACCCATTTTGGAATAAAATCAGAATGGAACCCGGCTACAAGGAAACCCTCATCCAGGATATTCAGAGAATTTATAAAAAGGAAGTGGACATTCAATTAGAAAAATTCAGGCCAAAACAATGAGAGGAAGTTTTATTAATTGGAAATCACGCCTCGACACGCTAAAAACTTGCAGAGAGATCAAGCGTGCAGGTATTCTATTTATCCTGTTATTGGGTTTTCAAATTTCCGGCTTTTCCCAAATGATCCCTAAGGGCATGAAATACCAGGCGGTGGCCCGGAGCCTGAAGGGAGAAATCATTCCCAACCAAAAGATCAGGTTAAAAGTATCCCTTTTCAGCACTGAATTTGGCAAGAGAACAAATCATTATATTGAAACCCACGAGACTTCGTCTAATGAAACCGGCTATTTTGATCTGATCGTTGGAGAAGGCAACCGGGAGGAGGGCGAATTTGGTCTAATCCCTTGGAGTTTGAATGAAATCTGGATGGAAGTAGCCCTACACGACAAAGATCGATACTCTTTTGCGACGGTCAGCAGCAGTAAATTAATGGCAGTGCCCTATGCCTTTCATGCAGGAAAAGCTGGGAGATTGGCGGAAAGAAAAGAAATTCCTACTTCCAGTTTTGCTCCTCCGGAACCTGGTGTGGTCTCGGATTCATGGTCGGTATTCGGGAACGCCCAAACCAATCTGAGTGGAAACCTATACCACGTCAATTCCCTGGGGACCACCGATAATGTGGATCTTATCCTGATTACGGACAATGTAGAAAGGGCCCGCATCCTGAAAGGAGGAGATATTGTCACCAAGTTGAATTTTGAGGTGGGCCAAAACCTTAAGGTCGGTCAAAACCTCCAGGTACCCCAAAATGCAATGATAGGGGATTCCCTGATCGTTCAAAAGAATGTACTGTTCAATACGATGGGGGGATCTACCATTAATTTCGGGCCTTTTACTGTAGCCAAGATGAGCCCGTCTTTGTTATCCGGGAAACTCACCGTAGATCTGGCTACCGACCTGAACGCTTCCTTAACCACAGATGGCCCCACGGATCTCAACGACAGCCTCACCGTCCACAATATGAGTCCGACCAAATTTACCGGTACCTTGCAGGTAGATTCCATTACGGACTTAAATGATGCATTAAATGTCAATAACATCAGTCCCGTATCACTTACCGGAGATTTATTGGTGGATTCTTGTGCTACTTTCATGGATAAGGTCAAAATCTTGTCCCAGTATTCCACCGATACTTCCGGCGCCACGCCAAGTGGTTCCCTGCAAGTAGGAGGAGGAGCCTATATCCAAGGGAATTTTTATGTCGGGGGTATAACCAAATTCGGAGGTCCTGTGGGATTTGGTGCTGCGGTCGCCATCACAGACCTTACTCAATCTATCAGCCCCAATACCGGTGCTTTGAAGGTATCTGGCGGAGTGGGAATCGGTTTAAATCTGAACGTCGGTGGCGCGGCCATGATTGCCGGGATGCTGACAATCAAAGATTTGACGGAGTCCATCGATTCGACAACCGGTGCTTTAAAAATACTTGGAGGAGCAGGTATAAAAAAGAAATTAAATGTAGGTGGAAATGCTTCCATCGGAAATACACTCTATATCAACCGGAGCGCCTTTTTGAATGATTCAATTAATGTCTCCAGCTCTGAATCCTATGTGGCCAGTTTTACCAATACGGGTAATCAAAACGGTATCAGCATCCGGGTCAACAACCCTTTTCCCGGCAATTCAAATAATTTTATGGAATTCCGGAATAACAGCGGACCAGGAGTGGTGGGAAGGATTGAGGGGGAGAATTTGTCTGAATACAAGCTGAACCCAGCCTATCAAAGGGAATTGGAAAAACTTCAGGGACAAATACTGGCAGCAGTCGTAGCAGAAGGAATTGCAGTGATTACGTTGGCAGCAGCTACCACTTTCCTATTAGCCGCGGCTACATCCATCAGCTGGTGTGCGGGTTTAGGGGTTATGGTCTGTGCTCCCATTCCCTCCCTTATCTTCAAAGGCGTTTTAGACGTTGCCTCTGCCGTTCCTGGAATAGCGGGTGGAGCGGTAGCTATTTTAGATGCGACGATCCGTTATGTGGAGTGGAAAGATTATAAAGACACACATACCGGAGTGACCTATGAATCGAGTGCCGGTGATTATGCAGAATGGCTGCCCAAGGCCAATCCGCGGGAGACCTTATTGCCAGGATACATCGTCGGATTGAAAAATGGGCGAATCAGTAAAAACCTGGACGGGGCTACCAAACTCATGGTCATATCCAGCAATCCCGTTGTCCTGGGAAATATGCAGGAAGAGAGAGCAGAATTGCCTTATGAAAAGGTAGCCTTTCTGGGACAAGTACCTGTTCATGTGGTCGGCAAGGTGAATATTGGTGATTATATCATTCCCTCGGGGGATCACGACGGATTAGGTATTGCCATCCCTCCTTCCCGGATGCAGATTGAGGATTATTCCAAAATTGTAGGAGTGGCCTGGACGGCATCCGAAAAAGACAATTACAGGCCGACCCGCGTGGCTATCGGATTAAATGGCAACGCCATAAACAAGGTGGTCCTGGAACAAAAAGACAAAATGGAAGACCTGAGAATTAAGATAAATAAAAGGAATGAGATCCTTAAAAAACTTATTCCATCTTTCGACAAATCATTAGCGCTGCAAGGACCGGAACCTGGGGATGAAAGCATTCAAAATATAAAGGAAAAACAAACAACCGGCATGGTGCCCGGATTTAATCGCGATGCTAAAATCGATTGGAGTTTATTTAAATTATCGAAGGAACAGACATCGGATTTCTTTGACCAGGTTGAAAAAACATTAAAAGATCGGGGAGTTGATTTAGGGAATTATCCTTTGTGGAAAGGCTTAGAAAGCAATCCTGCATCCCGGGAATCACTCATTGAAGAAATCCAGCAAAAGGCAAATGCAAAATTGGAAGAAGCCTTTAACGGAGGGAAGAAAAACTAGGATATACACAATTCGGAATGAGTATAAAAACGAGGACGGCTATTTTTTAAATAATGAAAGAAAGGAATAATATTTTGCATCACTGGTTATTGGGTTCAAAAAATCCGGTTTTTTGGAGTATCCGCATATTGATTTTGGGATTATTTCTGTTCCTGGGAAAGGAGGGACAATCTCAAAACCAAACCGTAGTATTGCCCAGTGACGGAGGGAATACCCAATCCACGGCTCCGCAAGGAGGTTTCCGTTACCAAAGAGGTTTCTACCTGATCCAGTCCAATGAAATGAAGAAAAGCGGATTGATGATGAACGACACCATCAATTGCATCGGATTTACGATCGGATCACCGCAAAACGATACCACAAAAGGGAAATTCAAAGTTTATCTGCAAAATACAAGTGATTCCATTAGCAGGATGGATACAGCCTGGACTCTGGTAACTGGCATTACCGGAAATTTCTACCTGGCCACCAATCTTTTTCCAGCAAATTATGAATGGCAGGTCCGTTCCGATTGTTCACCCTTTTCCGATTTGCGCCCTTTTTCCAACCTGGAATTGGACAGTTGCCAGGCCCCCACCTCCCTTCGTGTCTCAGGAATTACTTCCAATGGGGCTACCTTGAATTGGATCGCCCCGGTAAGCGGAAGCGTAAAATATTTTGTGGAGTACCGGTTGACAACACAGAATACCTGGACCAGGGACAGCACGACCATGGTATCTTTTACCTTGTCCGGGCTAATGCCTAATTCCCAATACCAATGGCGTGTAAAAACAAAATGCAGTGCTGATTCGTCCGTTTTTGCCCTAGATGAATTCAAAACCACCAATCCGGATGTTTGCGACGACCCCATGGCGGGCTCCCTGATGATCGTATCCACGATGGATACGGTAGCAAAACTTAAATGGACCGGTGTGGATGCGGACTATTATTCGGTTCGTTGGAGGAGGCTTGGGACCACTTTCTGGAGCAATACCCTGACTTTTACAGACTCAATAACCATCAATAATGGATTGGTTGCTGGTACGGTCTATGAATGGCAGGTACTTACCAATTGCGGGGTGGACAGCGTAGGTAATTATATCCAAGGCCCGAATTTTTCAACCACAGGAACACCAGTTTGTTATTTCCCGGAAAGGTACTCCCTGGACAGCATCACCTCAAACGCCGTAAAATTCTCCTGGGATACAGCCGGCACGGGGGCAAGCACCTATGAATTGCGATACCGCGCCAAGGATTATATTGCCTGGACAAATGCGATAAGCCCTATGACCCTGGTGCATGACGACAGCATTTGCATTCCGGATCAAATAGGTCCCTATTCAGTTCCGTTTGAGGGCATGTCCATAGATACCTTTATCTATTCTGGGGAAGGCGTTTACGTCGCCTGGGAATATCGGGACTCATTTGGAGTGTTATCGACGCTTAATTCGTCACTCACCACGGTTGCTAATACCTCCCTGCTGGGATCCATGGGCCAGGACTCCATTAGTTATGTTTTATCTTTCGCGACATCAGGGGATAGCAGCGCAACAGGACTTGACTCCATTTTGACAGGGATAAAACAGCGGCCGGAAACCAGATTATGTTCCCCATCCCTGCGTGACAGCGTAGAGGTTATTACGGTTTATGCTTTGGGGAAAAATGCTCCAGGATATACCCAGTACCCGGTTTCTGCTGTAATTAGAAATTATTCAAGTTTTCCCCGAGTGTATACGGTCGACATGACGGTGAAAGAAGTCTTGACAAATACGGTGCGATATACTGCATCCTTGATGGTGCCCATTGGAGCCGACACCATTGGCCTCGCCATGTTTACGGGTTGGACCCCAAGTCTGAAGGAAACCGACTCCATCATTATCTCCATTGATGGACTGCCTGGTGAAAATGTTTTGAACAACAACAGGAACTTCTATCTACAAATGGTTACCACTACCCTCCTCTCTTATGCCGATGGTTCCGAAAAAGTGGCCCGGGCAGGCACAGACACGGCAGCGGGTCTGACCCTAAGCCGCCATTGGATGGAAGGTTGCGGGAAAATCAATGCAGTGCAGGTTTTCCTGGATCGTTCTTCAATAGGTCAGGAAATTTATGGTATAGCATTGGACGACACCTTGGCTTTACTCGCCCAATCATCTCCGTTTATTCCCGACTCCAGTCAAGTGGATCAATACCATACTTTTTATTTTTCCGATACCCGGCTGTTGTTCAATGAAAATTATTATGTGGGTTTGGCTCAATCGGCGAGTCCGAATGGATATTATCCTGTCGGCGTCCAATATGAAAGCGCTTATATCCGGGACAGCGCATATTTCAGGGGAACCATAAATGGAGACAGCATTTGGCATCAACCTTATCCGGGCAGGTTAATGATCCGGACAAGCTTAGTGCCAGGCGTGGCTGCGCCTTCGATTACTGGGGATCCGTACTTATGTTCAAACAGCGTAGATACATTGGTGGCCTCTTCCTTATTGGCTCGATATGCAGACAGCGTGATTGTTTACAGTTCGCAGATTGGTAATTCCCAGTTTAGCGCTCAGGGTGCCCTGGGAATTCCTGACGTTTACCCTGCATATGGCACTTTGCCTACTGCCTGGATCAGCGAGGCCGATACAGGCCGAGAATATTTGGTCCTGCGTTTTTCAAATCCAGATTCGGTAAACGTTGTGGATATTTTTGAAACTCTGAATCCAGGGGCGGTGGACAGCCTTTATCTAAGGGATGAGGTTGGCATTTACCATCTGGTTTGGTCGGGCACTGCATCTCCAAAACCGCAAACCGCGAGGAAGAACCGGATTACTTTTCCACTGACTCCGTTTAAAGTGACAGCTGTAAGGATTGCATTCGATATGGCTGCCATACCCGGATACAGTGCCATAGATGCGGTTTGCATCGGAAGAATGACCTCGCCCGGGATATTTTCAAGCATCGCCTGGACCGGAGGAAGCACCGACGATACTTTGCTGATCAGCACTCCCGGGGGATATAAATTAACGACCGTCGATGCAAACGGGTGTATGTTTATGGACAGCATTAACGTCATTACCCCCGTCCAGGTTTATCCAACTATTACGGCGGGCAGCACCCTGTTTTGTCCCGGGGACAGCGTGGTCCTGCGGTCGGATCAACAGGGAGGCAACCTGTGGAGTACGGGATCAACGGCAGACAGCATATATGTCAGCGTGGGGGGTACTTATTGGGTCAGTTATAACGACGGCACTGGTTGTGGATTCAATGCAGATACCATTACGGTAAACACATATACTCCGCCAGCCGTGAATATATCAGGCGATACCGTCATTTGCCCCAACAGCTATACTACTCTGAAGGCTAACATGGGATTTATCAGCTATCTCTGGTCCAACGGGGTAAGCCTGGATTCCATTAATGTTTACCTGCCCGGACTTTACGTGGTCACGGTAACCGACAACAATGGCTGCAAGGCTTCGGATACGGTGATGACGACTGCCGGCATGAATCCGGTACCCAGCATTGCAGGAGCATTGCTCTTTTGTCCGGCAGATTCAACGGTCCTGGACGCCGGAGGCGGATTCAGCAGTTACCTGTGGTCTTCCGGTGCCACTTCGGATACTATTGTTGTTTCAACGCCGGGCAATTACTCGGTGACTGTAACCAATGCGGATGGTTGCCAGGGCAGTAACAGTGCATCGACATCATGGCATACTTCACCAACGGCAGTGATCTCCGGAAACGATGGGTTCTGTCCCCTGGACTCTGTGATTTTGACCGCAGGTGGTGGCCAGAGCTTTTTATGGTCTACGGGCAGCAACTCACCTATGATATATGTGAACATGGCCGGCAACTATGTCCTGACCGTAACCGATGGAAATGGTTGTAAGGATACCGTT
>CAYOPD010000162.1:0-8310 GCA_964405735.1 uncultured Saprospiraceae bacterium
CTCCCTACTTAATTCTTCCTCTTTGATTACTTTTGACCGATATACAACGAACCATGGTAGTCAAGATATTTTCAGGCACTCAATCCCACTATTTATCGGAAAGAATCATGGCCGCTTATGGGAAACCCCTGGGCAATATGTCCCTGCAGCGTTTCAGCGACGGGGAGATGCATCCCATCATCAATGAATCGGTGCGCGGGGCTTTTGTGTTTTTTATCCAGTCGACGGGCGCCCCGGTGGATAATCTTTTCGAAACCCTGATGTTTATGGATACCGCCCGGCGGGCAAGCGCGGAATACATCACTGCGGTGATCCCCTATTTTGGATTTGCGAGGCAGGACCGTAAAGACAAAAGCCGGGTACCCATCACCGCCAAGCTGATCGCCAACCTCCTTCACACGGCAGGGGCCAACCGGGTCATGACTATGGACCTCCATGCCGACCAGATCCAGGGTTTTTTTGATATTCCGGTCGACCACTTGCGCAGTGAGGCCATTTTCAAACCCTTTCTGAAAAAACAATCCATGGATAATACCCTCTTTGCCTGCGCCGATGTCGGGGGAGTAAAAAGGGCCCGCAACTACGCCAAATCCTTCAATACAGACCTGGTGATCTGCGACAAGTCCCGCCAGAAGCCGAATGAGGTCAGTTCTATGACGGTGATCGGGGACGTGGAAGACAAGGATGTGATCCTGGTCGATGATATCGTGGATACGGCGGGTACCCTTTGTTTTGCGGCGGGCGCCCTCCGCGAAAAAGGAGCCCGGTCGGTCAAAGTGATCTGCACACACCCCGTGCTGTCCGGTAACGCCTATGAAAAAATCGAAGAATCCTTCATCTCCGAGTTGATTGTGACCGATACACTTCCGATCAAAGAACATTCTTCCAAAATCAAAGTATTGTCCTCCGCCGAGTTATTTGCCAAAGCCATTGTGACGGTGCATGACCATAAGTCGATCGCGGCATTGTATAATGATTGAGGTTAGAGGGCCGAGGGCAGAGGGCCGAGGTTAGAGGCAAGAGGGCAGAATTGCCACCACCCACCAAAATATTTTTCCATTTTCCCCAACCTTTTCATATCTTTGCCGCCCAATTAATAAATTTTGCCTTCGTTATGCAAGTGATTGAATTAAAGGCCCATCCCCGTGAATTGAACGGCACCCGCGGAGCCGCCGATGTCCGGGCAAAGTCCCTGGTACCCTGTGTGGTATATGGAGGAAAGGCCAACCAGCATTTTTCCATTGAACCCGCTGAGCTCAAGGCGCTGATTTACACCCCTGAATTCCGGATTGCCCAGTTGAACCTGCCTTCAGGCCCCCTGAAGGTTTTTGTGAAGGAGATTCAGTTCAACCCGATCACCGACCAGGTGGCCCATATCGATTTTATGGAGCTCGTGCCCGGCAAACAAATCGCGGTAGAGGTACCTGTAAGGCTTGAGGGATATGCCGTGGGTGTTAAAAACGGGGGCAAACTCAACCAGCGCATCCGCAAAATCAAAATCAGCGCAAATCCCGAACAACTGGTGAATGAAATCACTGCCGATGTCACCAATATCGAATTGGGCACCACCATGAGGGTGAGGGATATTAAATTGCCTGAAGGAATCACCGTGGTCTCCGACGCGGCCATTCCCGTGGCTGCCGTCATCATTCCAAGGGCTTTGAAGGAGGAAGAAAAAGCAACCGCCACCCCCGCAGCAGGTGCCGCCCCCGCTGCCGCCGCTCCGGCTGCCGCTGCCCCGGCCAAAAAGGAAGCCGCCAAGAAATAAGCTCCTTCCTTTCTCAACAGAAAGCGAATAATTTTTTTATAAAGATGAAAAAGAGGTCTTGCGAAAGTGAGATCTCTTTTATTTAGCGGTCAGCTGTGAGCTATCAGCTATCTGCTTTCAGCCATCAGTTATCAGCTATCAGCATAGAGTTCATCCTAGATTGCTAATTGCTGATTGCTGATCGCTGATCACTGACTACTAAAAAAAAGGAAACAGGCCTGTAAGCCGGATTCTGTCACCCCGCCGAAGCGGGGGCATCTATCATTTATCTGGTTTTTAATTTCGCAATTAAAAATCCAGCTGCCTACCCTCCCTGGATGATGAATCAGTTGAACGGGCCGCTCAACTCTTCGCATTCCGAATAACGGAACGAAACCAAAGCCTCGGTCCGAGTCATCGGAAACAAAGAACCAGGGTTTACATGGCATTTCAATTCACAAGGTTTATCCCGGGACTGATTTGCACCGGTCCCGCGTGCGCTCTTACCGCACATTTTCACCCTTACCACAGGTCACCCTATGGCGGTTGTTTTCTGTGACACTCTCTGTTTCCGGACTGTTCCGGAACCCACGGATTAGGTGGTGTGACGCCCTGCATTGTCCGGACTTTCCTCCCCGGGGTAAAACCCCGCAGCGATAGACCGGCCTGTATCCTGAACAAAGGTAACCGCCGCCCGGCGTAAAAGGTTTCGGTTCGGACCATTTTGAAGCATGTACCTTTTTTATATATTTAAATTAAATATAAGTTATTGATTTATAAAATATAACACATATAATTAATAATTAATATATTGTGAAGCTTTTTAAGTCCTATGAAAGTTAATCCTGCATACGTCGTCACCGGATTAATCAGCTGGATGGTACTTGGGTTCATCGGTTGGCATACCAATTCCGATCAATATGCAGGCTGGCTGGTCAAAAATGCCCAGAATAAGCTTGACAAAATGACCGGCCTGATCCGGGAAGAATCGGAATATGGATTCCGGGAAGCGGGTGATAACCTGAAAGCAAAAGATGTCCTCTTCCTGGCCTATCATGCGGACTCCATGGTGTACTGGAATGAAAACAATATAGAACCTGAGCGGATCCTGGGCCAGGCTTCGTCTTGTTTCAGGGAATTCAACGGCATCTTTCATTATTTTGAAAAAAAGGCCAAGGACAGCCTGACCATTCTGACCGGAATTCCCCTGAGGGGCGTGTCGCAAAATAAACCACCGGTAAAATCACAGGCGATCACCCTGAGTTCACCGGATCGAACGTTGGCCTGCCTTGCATTTATTGAGCGCAGGCTTCCCTCCTGGCTGGAATGGACGGCCTGCATGCTGGGACTGCTGGGGCTGCTTACGCTTTCGACCGCCGTGGTGAAATCAAGCCTCTACCTGGTTTCGAAACATAGATTGTTGACGGCCTTGCTCATATTCTGCGCCGGGATATTTTCTTTACGTATTGCCAGCCTTATTCTGATGGGCCAGGTTGAGATCACGAGGATCCCCTTTTTCGATGATACGGTAAAACCTTCCCTGCTCAGTCCGACCCTGGCCGACATGATCATCAACATTGGCCTGCTCTGCCTTCTGATCTGGTTTGTACGTGCACATATTCGTCCCTCCTATTTCAAACGCGAACAGGCCTTCTGGTCATTCGGCATCGCGGCGGTCAATTACTGGATGGTATACGTCACCGCCTACCTGATGGTACATATTTTCAAACAATTGGTGATGGGCTCGGGGCTTTCCTTTGATTTTGAATATATTTTTTACCTGGATATCCAAAGCCTGGTGGCCCTCACCGGCATCCTGATCCTGGCTATTGCGCTCTTTGTCCTGGACCTTCACCTGATCAGAATCATCAGGCATCTGGGCATGTCGCCCGCGTACCGGTTGTCGGCCAATCTGGCGGGACTGGCGGGCATCGTCCCCCTGATCTATCTGCTGCCCGCTCATCTGCCCGTCCTGATGCTTCTTGCCCTTGCCGGGTACCTCACCCTGCTTGACCTCTTTGTGGATCATATCCGCCCACATGCCACCTGGTACCTGACCTGGATGGTGACCGGATCTATATTGGTTTCGTCCCTGCTTTACCAGTTTCACATTGACAAGGAGCTCGAACAGCGGATCACCCTCGCCCGCCAACTGAAAGAAGAGGTATTGAGAGTCAATCCCGATAAAGACCATATCGAACAGGCACTGCAAAACCAACTTTCTCGCCTGCAACCCGTGTCCCCATACCTGGCATTGTATACCGTCAGGTATCAGCCGTACCGGATTCCTACCGGCTTTGAACCGCTGGCCGCCGGACTTTTCGAATACAAGGACCCTGGTGCCGACACGCATTCGGTGTATGTATCCCTCGATCAGCAGGCGGGCTTTTACCTGACGAAAAAATCGAATCAGCTTTTTAAGGCTTTCTCTTTCTTCTCTTACATCTTCATTCTCTTTAACCTGATCCTGCTGATTTTCCACCTGATCAATCAGCGCATGCGGTGGTTTATATTGCCGGTATTCAGTTTTTTCCCGTCGCGGTTCACGCTGCGCTACCGGATCCAGCTGAGCATGCTGGGCATGAGCCTGGGTTCCTTTATCCTGATCGCGATTGTGATCATTTTTTACCTGAAAAGGACATCGGAAGGCCTGGCCCTGCCGGGATCCACGATCTCCTACCAGTCCCTGCAACACGAAATCAGCAGGGCGCTCAATACCAATATGGCCTTCAATCCCCATATTAAAATATACAATACCGCCGGCATGCAAATCAACAGCGCCATACCCGAGCGCATGCCCTACCCGGAGTTTGAAGCCATCCACGCCCTCGACCGGCTGCCCTATCATACCAATTCCTATCATGGTTATACCAAGATCACCCTGGACGGGAAGTCCTATTTTCTGGTTAAAAACAAAACCTATACTGAAACAAATACCAAACGCAGGCTCAACGATATCCTGGGCACCCTGCTCAACGTATATGTATTCCTGCTGATTCTGATCGTCCTGATCTCCATCGTGGTCGCCAATTCCATCACCCGGCCGCTAACCATCCTCAGCGACAAACTTAAACAGATCCAGATCGGCGGCAGCAATCAGAAACTCGAATGGAATCACGACGACGAACTGGGCGGCCTGATCCGCAACTACAATGAAATGATCCAGGAGCTGGACCGGAGCACCCGGATGCTTGCCCTTACGGAAAGGGAGACCGCCTGGCGGGAAATGGCCAAACAAGTGGCGCATGAGATCAAAAATCCGCTCACGCCCATGAAACTGATCACCCAGCATCTCCAGAATTCCATAAGCAGGGCGGAACAGGAGGAGATTCCAAGACTCGTCAAAAGAGTCACCCAGACCCTGATCGAACAAATTGAAAACCTGTCCAAGATCGCCTCAGAGTTTTCCAATTTCGCCAAACTGCCCGCCCCGGAAAATGAAAAACTGGTGATGAATGAAGTGGTCACATCCACGCATGATCTATTCAGGAAACGGGAAGATATGGATATCCACCTCCGGGTACCCATTGATGAAATTTATGTATTCGCGGACAAAAACCATGTGATCCGGGTCCTGACCAACCTGATCAAGAATGCCATCCAGGCTATTCCCGTGGGCCGCCGCGGCAAGATCGAAATCGTCTTGTACAAACAGGAAGAAAAAGCCATCGTACAGGTTACGGATAACGGTTGCGGGATCCCCGAATCGATGAAAGACAAGGTCTTTTATCCCAATTTCACCACCAAAAATTCAGGCACCGGCCTGGGCCTGGCCATCGTACGGGACATTGTGGATTGTTGCAATGGGGCCATCTATTTTACCACGGCCGAAAACAAGGGCACTTCCTTTTATGTAGAATTCCCCCTAATGCATATGGAGGACAATTTTAAGGTAGTGGAAAGAGTGAGTTTATAGCCCTTCAGAAGGTTAACGGTCAGATCTCGTCAGGATTCAATAGTAGGCTATCTGAGCCCGATGGGTTTCATTCGCATCCCGTTAGGGATAGGATGTGGGTAGATGATTCGCAACCAGAAATTTCGTCCCAGACGGGACGAGATTTACCATCTTTCAATTTTCTACCAACATAGAGTGCCTCCGGCACAGATCTTAAATAGCTGTTTTTCTTTGCTTTAAAGGAATATTTTTACCTTTTTGGTAAACTACTCTACCGCAACACCAATAATCCGAAAGAAGAAGGAGTATGAAATTGCGGGGTTTCCGTATCCGGCCGGATCCAGCTGATCCATTTGAATTCGGCTTTTTTATCCACGATGCTTATACATTCTCCCCGGTACAAACCGGCTTCAATTTTATTTTTATGTATGAGGCCAAGCAGTTTCAGTGATTTTTTACTGACCGCAAATTCAAGGGTATAACCATCGGAGGTATATTTAGAGGCAATTTTCAGGTGGCCGGCGGGCCAAAACCAGGCCGGATTTGATTTTTTGGGAAAGCTGGTCTGGAAGTCATAAACGCGGCCATTGGCATCCATTTCCAGGCCATAATAAGGATCCATTTTTGCGTCCTGTCTGAAAAAGATTTCCACGCGGTCGGATAGAAGCGATTCCCGCTTGTTGTCCTGATCGCTGTAGACCAATATCTTTTTTGGGTCGTGCACCCGGAAAACCCCATACAGCCAGTCCTTGTCATGCACCGCCTGAAAGGACATGGCCGGTGGCAGACCTTCATTCCAGGGATAAATAAAGTCGGTCAGCAAGCTGGCTTTCTCCCATAAGGGATGGTCTCCCAGGCCAGTCAGGGTCATCTTACCCGCCGGTATCCGGTTTACTTCATAGGGTGGCTTGGCCTGTCCGTTTAACATCACTGGATAAATTATGAACAAACAGGCCAGGATACGAAATGTTCCTGTCCCGCTTGTAAGAAATCCGGCCATGTATTGAGCGGTTATTCAATGGTTGCCTGCAGAAGGATATCCTTTACCCTTTTGGCCACAATCCTTTCTTCTCCGGGGATCATCATCCAGGTGGTGATGTCCACCGTTTCGGAACCGCCCATGGTTTCAATCGATGGGTGCCCGTTGCGCAGGGCCAACCTCAATTGTTCAGGACTGATTTTTACCCTGGACTGGTCAATGCGTATGCGGAGGGAGGGTACATGATTGGCTATCTCTGGCACATGCTTTTCAGGCGTTACACCCGCAATGGATGCCGCGGCCTTTGCAATGAGGTCCACCTGGCTTTCCCAAAGCGCCCAGTCCTTTTTATGATCGCGGGCCAGGTATACTTCAATGGCAGCCAGCATGCCGAGGATCTCTTCCTTGTTGACTTTCATGCCCCGGCCGACGGTATTTCCATTCGGCGGAGCGTTTTTGCGTGCCGCCTGGATCAGGTTTTTCCTGCCCAGCAAGAGGCCGGCGCTTTGGGGCCCCCGCAGGCCTTTCCCGCCGGAAAAACAAACCAGGTCATAACCCATCTTTGTATGCTTCCAAAGCATTTCGACCGGAGGCACATCGGCTGCACAATCAATGAGGGTCGGGATATTGTGTTTTTTGGCAATCGCCAGATATTCCTCATCCCTGATTTTACCGGCAAAATTGCTGTAATTCAGAAACCACATCATCGCGGTTTTTTCACTTATAGCAGCTTCCAGCTCTTTTACGGTCTCCACTTCTATCACTTTCAGCCCGCAGTTGCGCATGGCGTGATCATAACCTACCCGGTGCGTTTTCTGGCTGATCACTTCTGTTTTCATGCCCGTCATATCTACCGGAATGCGCTCGATCTTATCCGGGTCTCCCCCGGTCACGATGGCGGCCGTCCCCAGCGTAATGGCAGAAGCCGCCCCCGCGGTCACCATGGCTCCTTCACATTGCAGCAATTCGGCGAGCCGTTCACCCACTTTATCCTGGAGGTCTTCCAGCCGGACAAATTGCAACCTGGCGTAATTGATGGCTTTGATCACCTCCGGATGCATCAGGGATGCCGTAAGGGCCGTATAGGTACCGGCTGCATTTATAAAAGTGCGGAGCCCCAGTTCCTTAAAATAATCCCTTTCGAAATCACCGGACTGGACGTCCCATTTTTCCTGCCAGCCTGCAGGCAGGATGGTTCCCAGTATAGGCAATCCGATTGCGCTCCTGAGCAGGTCTCTTCTTTTGGTCATGATCCGTGTTTTAATCTATATAAGCAATACAATCGATTTCTACCAGGGAATCGCCCGGTATGCCTCCTGCGGCAGCAATCGTGGTGCGGACCGGGGGATTGTCCCCAAAACGGCCCCTGTAGGTCTCATTCATGGCCTGGTAATCTTTCAGGTCATTGAGATAGACATTTACCTTGAGCACCTTATTCATCGAGGAACCATTTTTTTCAAGTTCCTTCTGTACCTCATCCAATACGTGTTTGGTATGGGCCCGGATATCCCCTTCGAAATGAGCACCCTTGCCGGCAATAAATAAAAGTTTGCCAAAAGTTCTCGCCCCGGAAAACAGGGGAACATTCTGATCCATGGTAATCTCATTATGCGGAGTAGCCGTCGGGGTGCTTTCTTCTGCGGCGCTCACCGTTTTGATGCCCAGGAAGCCGGCCAGGCCGAGTGTCAG
>CAYOPD010000163.1:0-8303 GCA_964405735.1 uncultured Saprospiraceae bacterium
AATAATCAGTGGAGAATAAGGGAGTCGAACCCTTGACCCCCTGCTTGCAAAGCAGGTGCTCTGGCCAGCTGAGCTAATTCCCCAACATTTCAATTCTTTCTTAGAGTTTCACCCCACTTGACCCTCCCGAGGCTTCGCTCGGGAAGCTCTGGCCAACGGAGCTAATTCCCCAGTATTTCAATAAGGCCGGCAAAACTAAGTCTTTTTTATGCAACCCCATTTAGTCTGAATCAGTAGTCCCAGGCAGATTTGAACTGCCGACCTCTACATTATCAGTGTAGCGCTCTAACCAACTGAGCTATGGGACTGAATTTCAATATTCTGGACCGGTCCCAGGTTAAAGGGGCACTGGCCACCCAATTCTTTTTTGGGAGTGCAAAGATAATTTTTTTAGTGAAAGTAAAAAATCCTTGCCATCTTAATCTTATAATGGTAAAAATCGAAATTCTCAAAGAAATCGATCAGTACGGGACGGACCGCCTGAACGAATTGATGGCCCAACTCTGTCCTGAATGTCCGGCTCATCCTCTGACCCATTTCCGGGAGATTCTTTACCACCCGACCTCCCGCCTTTTGGTCGCAATGGATGGTGAAAGCATCACCGGTTGCCTCACCCTGGTTTGGTATAAAATTCCCAGCCTCACCCGCTTTTGGATCGAAGATGTAGTGGTGGACCAAAAATACAGGGGCGTGGGTATTGGTAAAGCCCTGATCCTGAATGCAATAGAAATGGCCCAGAAACTGGGAGGGCATTATATTGACCTGACATCCAGGACTTCCCGTATTGAAGCGAATCATCTCTACCAGGGCCTTGGTTTTGAAAAACGGGAGACCAACGTATACCGACTTAAGCTCTAAGTATCCATGGTGTAAGATCAGTAACCGCCAGACAATTGGGTTGATTTGATGCTGCCGACATAGAAAGCCCTCAAATTACCTGTTAAGCCTAAGCCAGGCATCAGACTCCCTATATTCTCTTTTACTTTTAGCAGGAATTTGTACGATTATTTGGATTTTTCTATCTTCAAGAGGAATTATAGTCCTGTTACCCGCTTCGCTCACCTTCGTTTGCGGTCAAGGAGTGAGGTCAAGCAGGTTGAATCCATTGAAAACATTTTACCGGTACCTTCTCAGGAATATACCTTGAGCCCTAAGTTAAAACCGGGACATTTTATGCGACATCCGTTTATCCAAAAAACCTTTTAAATGTTTTCAACATGAATCAGAAAAATGTATTTACCGTAATGGCGATTTTTTTGGCAGTGCAAGGTATTGCCTTTTATCTCATGGGCTCGACCATCGTCACCGATGCCTTTGGCGATGTGGGAGAGTCGGGCAATATGGCCGCCAAACGCCTGCTTGAGGTCATGGCCGCTCTCTCTTTTAATTTTGGGTTGCTCGCTTATGCCACCCGGTCCAATTCGCAGGTCTTGTGGGCCTTTACCCTCGGCTTTGCAATCCTATTGGTGGTCACGCTGAAACATATGCTGGCTGACGGCATCCATGTACCTATCTGGGCCGTTGGTTTTCAGATTCTCAGCCTGATCGCCGTCGGATACCTGTGGATGCAAAACAACAAGGCCAAACCGGCTTGATATCTGATAAGAGTCAAATTGTTTTTTTACTACCCGCTGGTGAAAAGCCCTTATAACCCAGATCCCATAGTTTCCAAATTAAAAACCTGCTAACCGGGCAGAATGAATAATTTTGTCCGGTTAAATTTGATTTCTATATTCAATCGTAATACAGGGCCATGTTATTATTCCAATTTCTGCTCATCCTTTTGATGGCCAGGGCTGAACTTCCCGGCACGACCAATCATCAATTCCTCCTCTTTGACGTCGAATTCACTTATACCAAGGAGGAAGCCGACCACTCAAAACCGAGCAAATCCCATTTTTACGTCACCGGAAATATGCTGAATACCAACAGGCCGGCAGACTGGACTTCCCCGGTAGATTATCGCCATGGCACCGTGCACATCCGGCTGGAAGTGCTTGAAAAGCCCGCTGGAGGAGAGCCTACCACCTGGACCCTTTGTTATATCCCAAATAAAGGCCAGGGTAATGGATATGGCTGCACCGGCACTGGTATATATACAGATAAAGGCATCTACGAAAAAGATATCGCCATGACCTCCTTCTGGGAAAACGAATCCATCATCTGGTCGGAAGGCATCAAACAAATGGACCTGGTGATCAAGGACAACAGTGGAGGCCAGGGACATGCTCATAAACGGGCCGATCATGAAAGATTCTTTCCCACCAAGGTGAGGATCACCATGGTGCAAGTGGCGGCGGGTTCGACCTATGATCCGGGCATCCTGCCCAAGGAGGCTTTGTACCGCGAAGACTAAAAAAACATTCTAGTTAAGACGAAACTCAGCTTCGGCTTCCATCTATCCTCTCCCGTTAAGACGAAGTTTAGCTTCGGATTCCCCTTATCCAATTCAAAATCACCCCCTTAAGTCGAAGCTTCGCTTTGGCTTCTCCAAGCCCCTCCTTGCATCCACCCGTGCAATACCATTAATTTTGCCCGCCTGATGGTTACTGCTTCCAGACTGATCTTCCGCCTGTTTCTTGGCCTCTTTATCCTCTACCTGATCGGGTTTGGGATCATCTATTCCATGCAGGACCGCTATATCTTTCAGCGACAGATCCTGCACCGGGACCACCGGTTTTCGCACGATGCCAAAGAACTGGATATTTTGTCCGGTGATTCCATCCGGCTCAACGCGCTTCTATTTAAATGCCCTGATTCGACCAAAGGCCTGATCCTGTATTTTCACGGCAACCGGCATTCGATCGAACGATGGGGCAGGTATGCGTCTGAACTGACTGCCCTGGGTTATGATGTTTTGGTTTTCGATTACCGGGGTTATGGTAAAAGCAATGGGGAGCCGACCGAACAAGGATTGTACCAGGATGCGGAGGCGGTATATGCTTATGCAAAGAACAAATACCCGGAACTGCCTCTGGTCTATTACGGCAGGTCCCTGGGTACGGGAGTAGCCACTTATCTGGCTGCAAAATATCCTCCCCAAAAACTGGTGCTGGAGACGCCCTTCGATGAACTGAAAAATGTGGTTCCGGTCTATTTCCGTTTTATGCTCAACATCATCCCGCTGCGGCACGCATTCCGGAACAATGAACGAATGCCCAAAATCAACAGTCCGATCCTGATCCTGCATGGTACCAATGACCATGTCGTCCCCCTTGCTTCAGCCCTGGGCCTGAAACCCCTGCTCAAACCCACGGATGTATTCCAGATCATCCAGGGAGGAAGGCATAACAACCTGACCCGCTTTGATGAAGGTAAAATCGCCCTGAAAACATTTTTAAATTAATCCATAACAAAAGCCTCCCTATCTTCAAACCATCATTTCAAAACGTTTGTATGAAAATTAAAACCTTCCTGATCGCCGGACTCATTCTGAGCGCTTTTTTTCTCCAGGCCCAGCATCTTGGCTCTCCCCCGGAATATATAAAAGCACTGACCCCACTCTGGAAAGGAGAACGCTTTGCAGATGGCCGTCCCAAAGTACCCGATATCGTACTCGAAAGCCTGGAATCAGCCACCCTGGAACAAATCTGGGGGTTTTTAGGCCGTAAAGGATTCCGCAACCAGGTTGAAAAGGACTGGATCATCCTCAAACCCGGAGAGACCATGGTCGGCCGGGTGGTCACCGCCCAGTTTATGCCTTCGCGACCTGACCTGGATACTCTGGTCCGCTCCCTGGGAAAAGCGGAAGGCCGGTCACAAAAAGGCGGCATCAACATCTGGCCCATCGATATCCTGACCAAAGGGGACATCTATGTTGCGGATGGCTTCGGTAAAATCAAAGACGGTACCCTGATTGGCTCCAGCCTGGGCAATGCCATCGTCGGCAAAACCGGCAAGGGCGTGATCTTTTACGGATCGGTGAGAGACATGCAGGAACTAAAAGATACCAAAGGATTTAATGCCTGGGTAAAGGGGCACGATCCTTCGTTTATCCGTGATATGACACCTACCTCGATCAATGCTCCCATCCGGATAGGCCAGGTGACTGTATTCCCGGGTGATGTAGCTTTTGCCAATGAATACGGTGTCGTTTTTATACCGGCTTATCTCGTGGAGGAACTGGTTTCCTCTTCCACCCTGGTCGGTCTGCGTGATGAGTTCGAACGTTTACTCCTGCAACAGGGTAAATATCCTTCAGGCCAGATCCATGGAGACTGGAGTGAAGAAATCAAAAATGAATTCAGGGCCTGGTTTGCCAAATACCCAAAACAACTCCCTGTCACCAAAGAAGACATTGAAGCATATTTGAAACGCGGGGAGTAGGGGCAAGTAACGGCGATTTCATTATAAAACAACACCACAACAATATCATAAACCAATCAACATGAAATTCGGCATAACCATTTTGTTTTGCTCCATTTTATTATTCAACCGGAATGTCCTCGTAGGACAAACCATTCCAAAGGAAGAACTGATCTTCCTGACTTCCGAATGGCAGGGTGAACGTTTTGCGGATGGCCGTCCCAAACTACCCGATGACCTCCTGGACAGGGCCAGGCGCATTAACATCGACGATGCCTGGACGGTTTTAAAAAATTACGGGTATGTCAACCAGTTTGAAGGGGGTTGGAAAATGGTCAAAGAAGATCTGCCGGTGATCGGACGGGCGATGACAGCCATGTTTATGCCCAGCCGGCCGGATGTGGAGAAAAAAATCAAAGACCGCGGAATTACCCGCGACGGAAGGAAAGGCAATACCAACTCCTGGCCCATTGAGACCCTGGTGAAGGGCGATGTCTATGTGGCGGATGGATTTGGAAAAATCGGGGGAGGGACGCTGATGGGTTCCACCCTGGCTACTTCCATTTACAGCAAATCGGGCAATGGGGTGGTATTCAACGGGGCTTCCCGGGACCTCCAGGAAATCTCGAATATGGAAAACTTCAATGCCTTTGTCCGTGATTTCCATCCCTCCTTCCTCGAAGAGATGGTATTGATGGGGCTCAACACCCCCGTCCGTATCGGCGGTGTGATGGTTCTCCCCGGTGACCTGGTGATTGCCCGCAGAACGGGAGTCCTCTTTGTCCCGGCCCACATGGCTGAAGAAGTAGTCTCGACCGCGGAATTTGTGATACGCAAGGACCAGTTTGGTTATGAAATGGTCCGGACAGGCAAATATTCCACAGGCCAGATCGACAGCCAGTGGACCGAAGAATTAAAAAATGAATTTCTGAAGTGGCTGGAAAAACGCCCGGACCTGGGTAAGATGAGCAAGGCTGAGCTGGATCAAAGAATGAGTAAAAGGACCTGGTAAATAATAACCCGTCTTACATGCCGGTAGGGTAAGGCCGGAGTTTGATCTTGTTTATTTTTGATTCTGCTTTTTGCAGATCATATTTTATTTGAAGTCTCAGCCATATATCCGGAGAACCTCCGAAAACCGTAGAGATTCGCAAGGCCATTTCAGGACTTACCGCAGCTTTCTCATTGATAATATTTGACACGGCTTGGCGGCTAACCTTTAGCATTCGGGCCACCTCCGTAGTCGTTAATCCTTTTTCTTCAATGACCTCGGCTTTCAATAATGTCCCGGGGTGGATGACTTTCATTTTTCTGATCATTCCTGACATCGTTAAATTTTTAGTGATAATCTATATAGTTAAGGTCGTGGGCATCCTCTCCATCGAATCGGAAAATAAGCCGCCAATTTTCTTTGATGGTCAGACTCCAATATCCTTTGAATTCTCCTTTTAACGGATGTATCCTCCAACTAATAAAAAATTCAAAATCCTGAGGAATCTGCCTAGCACTATCAACTACTTCCAGCATTTGTTTAATTCTATTAATTTGATTTGAGGGAGATTTCGATTCAATCCCATACTCCCAGAGCTCACGTAAACCTTTATGCCGAAAACTTTTGATCAAGGTTTATGTAAAGTTACACTTGACAACCCATTTTTGCAACCCTTAGTATGTATTAATTTAGATAATATTTTAAAAAGAATATCTCCTGGCATTAATTAAAACATATAAAAAGAATGGTTAGTTTAGGCGACTAAATTGAATTTAAAGTGTCATGAAAAACGGTATTCATCAACTCATCCAATCCAATAAAATCCAGGAATCAGCAAGGGCCAAGGCCGTGATTGAAGAAATCAACCACCCGGCCACCACGCCTCCGCGGCGCAATTTTCTTATAAAGACGGCCCTCGGAGGCATTGCCCTGACCGGACTCGTGAACCTTTCTGCGGAAGAAACCATCGAAAAGGCGACTTCCAGAGTCAGTAGGATGGGAGCCCCGACGGACCTGAAGATCACCGACATGAGGTATACCACCATCAGCAATGGGACCGGGGCCACCAATGCCCGCAACGTCATCATCCGCATCGATACCAACCAGGGCATTTACGGCCTGGGAGAAGTAAGGGACGGTGGGGATGCCCGATTTGCCCTCTATTTAAAAAGCAGGATCCTCGGCCTCAATCCCTGCAACGTGGAGATGATATTCAAAATCATCAAACAGTTCGGCGGCCATGGCCGGATGGGAGGAGGGGTCAGCGGAGTGGAAATGGCGCTCTGGGACCTGGCCGGCAAAGCATATGGTGTGCCGGTCTGGGCCTTACTGGGTGGACGCTACCGGGATAAGATCCGGCTGTATTCTTATATTCCGAATTCAGGGGGACGTCCGCTGGCGGAAATGGACCTGGAGCAGTTTAAGGCCGATGTGAAACGACGGTTGGAAGTCCAGGGTTTCACCTGGCTCAAAATGCACCCGGGGATTGAGAAAGTGGCCAAGATCCCGGGCACAACGGTAAATACCAAATTCATTCCCGGATTCAATGACAGGGTATCTTCTTCCCGCTCTCAGAGTTACCTGCACTACCAGAATACAAAACATGCTTTTACCTCGATCCAGCTGACGGAAAAAGGCCTGGAAGAGCTGGCAAAATACGTGGAGACCATCCGCAACGTGGTGGGATATGATGTACCCTTGTCTGCGGACCACCAGGGGCATTTCGATATCAATACCTGCATCCGTGTAGGACATGCGCTGGAACGGTTCAACCTGGCTTCCCTGGAAGATTTTTTACCCTGGGATCAGACAGAGCAACTGAAAAAAATCACCGATACGATCAATACACCCACCATGACCGGGGAAGATATTTATCTCAAGGAAGCTTTTATCAACCTCTGTGATCACCATGCGGTAGACATCATCCAGCCGGACATGGGATCCTCGGGAGGCATATTGGAAACCAAAAAGATCGGGGACTACGCGGAAGAAAAAGATACGCCGATGGTTCAGCATTTTGCAGGGACCCCGGTTTGTTTTATGGCCAACGTACATTGCGCGGCGGCCACTCAAAATGCCTTAGCCCTGGAAGTACCCAACCAGATCGTGGATAATCCCTGGTGGCCGAACCTCGTAAAAATGGTGGGAAAACAATCCCTTTATGAAAAAGGATATGCCAATGTTCCAGACGATGCGCCGGGCCTCGGTGTTGAATTGAATGATGAGGAAATGAAAAAACATTTGCATGCGGAGGATCCAAGTTATTTTGTACCCACGCCGCTATGGAATGAGGTAAGATCCTACGACAGGCTGTGGAGTTAATTGAATAAACCATGAATTCATATTTCGGTTTTCTGCTTGTCTTGCTTGTACTCCGGGGCGATGCCCAGGCCCAGTTCCCATCGGCATCTATTTCAAACGGATTGATTAAAGCCGGGCTATATCTGCCGGACAAGGACAGAGGGTATTACCGCGGTTCCCGTTTCGACTGGTCGGGAGTCATGCCCTCGCTTGAATACCAGGGGCATAGTTATTTCGGACAATGGTTTGAACATTACAGCCCGACCCTTCACGATGCCATCATGGGTCCGGTGGAGGCTTTTTATCCCATTGACTTTGAAACCGCCAAACCCGGAGAAGATTTCCTGATCATTGGAATAGGTGCAATGACCCGCCCGGATGATAAAAGGTATTCCATTGCAACTACTTATCCGATAAAAAATTCAGGCAAATGGAAGATCCGGGAAAAAGAAGACGAGGTGACTTTCAAACACAAACTGAAAGCCCTGGGCTATGCCTATGATTATCAAAAAACGGTCCATCTGGAAAAAGGAAAGCCGGAACTGGTGATATCACATATAATAAAAAATACGGGTAAAAAAGCCATTGAATCCAATGTGTACAACCATAATTTTTTTGTGATGGACGGGCAACCCATTGGCCCTGACTTTGTGGTCCGGTTTCCTTATACGATCTCCGGAGAAGTTCAACGGGGAAGTGATCTGGG
>CAYOPD010000164.1:0-8053 GCA_964405735.1 uncultured Saprospiraceae bacterium
ACGGCGTCACTGAACCGGAAGCGCTTTCCACGGCAAAATTTTTTATGAGTAAAAAAGATGAGCTGATGAAAGTGGTTGACGATTTCACCCTTCTTGATGAAAAATCCAGGTCAGGCGTGAAGAAGTTTTTAAATCCCTTCTTTGAGATGATCGAAAGCGAAAAAGTCGTTAAAAAAACCTTCGTTCAGCAATAACCATCAATCCTCCTGCTTCCAGATCGCCCCATATAAATTGACCAGCTGATCATCGTAGTAGTCGGCTTTTTCCATCAGATGTTTGATCTGGTGGTAACCTTGCTGCACATCCAGCTGCCGGTCCACCATGATCGTGGAAAGGATGATTTCATTGCCTCGCAGGCTAAGACTGCCCCCTTGCATCAGATGGTTTTGCCTTAGCAGGTACTCATACAATTCCTGGATCTGGGTTTTGGGCAGGTAACACAGAACCGCATCGCAGAGGATCAATCCGCTTTGATCATGATAAGCGATTTCGATCGTGGCGCTGCCGTGCACCAGCTCCCAGTTGTTGGGGCCGCGGCGGCAAATGTTCACCGCATAACCCAGGCGGATCAGGGTATCCTCAATCGTACGCTGCATGCCTATGGCTTCATAAGGTTCGGCATCGGAAGGCATCCTGATTTTGGACCCGCAATGAAAACAATAATGGCCGGTGCTGGATTTTCCAAAGACAATGTTGGAACAGGATTCGCAGCGGGTAGCCTCGTCGCCATGGCCCTGAATGAATGCGGAAAGGGTTTCATCAAGGTAACTGGCCGGCAGGGAAAATCCGATGCTGTTGCCGTTTTGCACTATAAAGGTATTTACCCCGACCACGCGGCCACGGGCATTGATCAATGGTCCTCCACTGTTACCCGGATTGAGGGCTGCATCGTGCTGGATATACTGGATATCGTTTTGCATATGCATGGTGTTGGAGACGATGCCTTGGGTGGCCGTATATTTTAATCCAAAAGGATGGCCCACGGCGATGATCAGGTCGCCCTCGTGAAGACGCTGGTTTTTTTCTATTTCTATGCCTTCCACTTCCCTCGCCAATGACGGAGCTTTGATAAAGGAAAGATCAAACTTTTGGTCGAGGTAAAGGACGCGGGCCATTTGTTTGGGAATCAGCCGCCCTTCTACCACGACCTCATGGTTGTCCCTGACCACATGCTCGTTGGTGACGATGATCCCTTCGTGCGGCAATAAAAATCCCGTTCCGGTATTATACGGGGTAGCTATCTGTACCACATAATCTTTATAATTCTCAATGATATCTTTCATCGTGCTTTCTGGAGTTGTAGGCCGCGGATCATCAGCAGGATTCCATGTGCAAAAGCCAAAGGCGAATCGTAACTGAGTTTCTTGTAATCAAAAGTAAGGGCCAGGTAATTTTTCTGGTGCAACGATTCCAGCCGGTTCAATTCAGACCGGACCGCCCCCTTCAAAATTTTACCCCGGTCCGTCAGGGCTTGATTGCCTTTGATTTTTTTAAAAAAATCCGCTTCGGTTACGCGGAAAATCAGGTGCAGGAGGTCTTTGGCCGGCAGAGGAAGCGCAAAATTAAATAAACTAAACCCGGCTATGTATTCCACCATGGCCAGCGCATATTCGTTGTATTCCTGGTCGATATACCATTGGATCGACTGGGTCTCCCGGTCAATCAGTTCATGCAGAACCGGAAGGGTGGCGGGGGTTGTAATCCCAAAGGTGGAAATGGTATGGTAGATTTCGCCCGTGAGATCGGCATCTCTCATTTGCCTGAGTTTGGACATTTCCTGCCTCAGGTGTTTGAGTTTCAACTGAATATTTTTCTGGTCCTGGGCAAAATAACTTTTATGGATCTGTTCTATCTTATCCACGAGGCTGCCTTCCGGCCGGATGAGATAGTCCAGTTTATACATGGCCGCGAGCAGGATATATCCGGTAGCCGCCGGATATTGTTCGGTTTTCAGTTTACCATGATCCGCCAGGTGCAGGGCATTATCGATGACCGACCTGAAAAAAGCCAGTTTATGGCTGGCTTCCACAGGAAGAGCCGGTTCGATCTTTCCGGACCGGACTGGTTGAAGAAAAGAAAACTCCTGCAGCAGGAGGTCATCCTGCTTGTCCGCATGGATGGAAAGTTCTTTCAATGCGAAATACAATTTATACGGGGAGGCATCGGTCAGTGGGGTATCAAAACACAAAACAATGACCCGGTCTTCCGTCAATCCATAACGCACATATTTCAATTCATAGTTGAGGTCCAGCAGCCGCCGCATAAACCCGATGTTCATCTCCGAAGCCATCGCGATCCGGCATTCGACAAAAACGACTCCGTTCTTTAACCGGACTTCAATGGTTTTGGAACCCTGCAGAATATCAAAATACACCGGCTGCTCGCTGTGCAGGATGATGTTGGAGCCGTCCGGGTTTTTGATGTACTCGATAAAATCAAGGAGGGATTTTCTGAACTCCTGTTTTTCAAATTGTTCGATAGCCCGGTCCCAGGCTTCGGACTGGGCTTCGGTTTTATATGCATCGGTATACCTGCCGAAGCTGGCTTCGTAACATAAAGGATCCTCAGGCTGGCTTTTTTTGCTGAAAAGGCGGTCAAAAAAGTCCATTATTTATTTTAAAATATGGCGCAAAATAAGGAAGTAAAGGATCTCGACAAATGAACCTACCTTGTAACCATGTCCGGGCCTGTTTTTAGAACCGAAATCAGACTGACCCCTTCCCCCTGGAAAATCAAACACATGGACAGGATCTTTTGTATCGGGTCCTGTTTTGCAGAACACCTGCATATGCAATTCCAGGCAAGCGGTTTTCACAGTGCGTGTAATCCATGTGGCATCGTATACAATCCGTTAAGCATCGGCATCCAGATCACCCGTATCCTGGAGGGAAAAAGCTGGGAGGAAAATGACCTTATTCATTACCGCGGACTTTATCACGGATTGCATCATCATGGCTCCTTTTCTTCCCCCGAAAAGGAGCTCTGCCTGGCCAGGATGAATGATTCGCTGTACAAAGCGCGGGACTGGTTTGACCGGATCGATGTTCTGGTATTGACCCTGGGCACCGCGATCTGGTACAAACATCAAGCCAGCGGCCAGGCCGTTGCCAACTGCCATAAGATCCCTGCCGTTGAGTTTGAAAGACGGTTTATGAGTACGGCAGACTTAGTCCAATCCATTGAAGGCTGGCTGCCCGAATTGCAAAAACGAAGGCCCGGGATAAAAATCATTCTTACGATCAGCCCGGTCCGCTACCTGAAAGAAGGGTTCCGGGACAACAGCGTCAGCAAGGCTACCCTGGTGCTTGCCGCGGAACAACTCAGCCGCCTTTACGACGTGGTCTCCTATTTCCCGGCTTACGAGATCCTCCTGGACGACCTCAGGGATTACCGGTTTTATAAAGAAGATATGGTACACCCCTCTGATCAGGCCGTTCAATACATATGGGCAGGTTTTCAATCGGTATATTTTTCAACGGAAACTCGGCAAATGGTGAATGAAGTGAATAAACTGATTGAAGCCAGAGCCCATCGTCCCCTGCATCCTGCAAGCCCTGAACACAAAACTTTTGTCGCCCGCATGGAATCCCTTGAAAAGGAACTTAGATCGAAATACCCTGAGCTGGGGCTGGAATAAAAGATTTTAATAAATGCCTTCCGTTTATTCCTTCGTCAATAAGCATTGAGGCCGCTCAAATAAGGCAAACAAAAAACCCGACAACATTTCCGGGGTTAGGAAATGCTGCGGGTTTTTATTGAAAAGACTCACTCTAAATTTCAAACGATTCATGATTCCGCAACTGGAACAAGAAACTGCGGTTATCCAGGAAAGGATTTTATTTCATCCGGTATACAGGTAAACCGCATTCCATCATGATTGCTACATTCATCACAAAGGTATTTCGCTTCTTTGCTCCTGCTTTCACCCCAAAAGGGGGAAAGGGGTGCGCAACATCATAAAGTATTGTTAAGTGATTAAGCATATCCTGATAACTCCGGCTGAGTTTAAAGGTTACGCTTCAAAGCCTGAAATTTTATATGCTTATTCAGTCTGATTGAGGACGGTTTTAGTTTTTTCTGAGATAAACATTGCCGTATTTCGATTCAAAGCGGTAGCGGGCGCCTTTACCCGGGCGGGCCACGATTTCTGTATGAAAATCCTTTTGTTTTAATCCTTCACCACTGAATGAAATATCCAGGTTGGTATAGATCTGGCCAAAATCGGTCGAGACAAACAATTCGCCTACCTGTTGAGCAAAAAGAGCTGCATCCACTCCGCCATAGGTTGATATCGCGGACAAGGGCATGGATTGTTTCAGGTTTTTCAGTTCCACGATCCCATATACCGATTCCACGCTTACGGGGTGGTTGGCCGGAACCTTGATGTCGAGGCTGATTTCGATATCGGAGCCCCTGTTCATGAAATCAAACGAAGCACCATTGGCTTGTTTGTATTTTTCAAATTCTGTTTTGTTTTTAAAGACGATTTTTTCTTCTCCCCGCCGGATGGTGATCTGTTGGGGCAGGGATTTGATATTGGGGATTTCCCCCTTCACCTTCACCTCATTGCCCGAAACCACCGAGGTGAGCACAAAAGCATCATCGTGTTCACCGTTGTTGATACTGACCGACCCGGTGATCTGGATTTCGTTTTTGTCCCAGCTGCTGACCCGGATCAGGTTTGGATAGTCAAAATGCAACTGCACGCTTTGGCCGGAGCTTACCGGTATGGATTTACTCACAGGGGTTTGTGCGGGACAAAAGCCAGCCCAGCCTGCAGAAAGCAGGAATAGGATTATTTTCATGGATGTTGGATTATTTTCTGGTGAGAAGGTAAAGGCCTGGCGAGGTTATTTTTTTCTCAGGTAGATCTTGCTGTAATCCGACCGGAGATCCACCTTGATGCCTCCGCCGTTGATTTTACCCTGTACTTTATTGCCGCCCATGGTGATCATGTCCCCGTCTTTTTCAGCAGGTTTGACGATCTCAATTTTGAATTCGGGGGCCACCAGCATTTCGCCATAAGAGGTTTTCATACTGAGGTCTGCTTTCAGGCTCTGCGGCAGGGTGACATCAACCGTGCTGTAAATGGATATCAGGGATACCGGCCCTTTCACGGTATTGGCAAACTCCGCATCAATGGGGCTGTAGATCGTCTTCACGGTCACCGGGCCCGTAATGCCTTCCAGTTCAATGCCGTTGTATGTGGCTGAGATTTCAAGTTCATTTTCCAGGTTTTTAAACTTCGCCTTACCCCCGTATTGTGATTCATAATCGTATGCGATAATCACCCCTTTGGGAACCAGGACCCTGATTTCCGGGGATTTGGTTTTAGAAAGGGGGCTCACGACCAGGACGTCCCCCTTGGAAGAAACATTGATGCCCAACCGGGTATTATCCTCCATACCCATGGCATTGATGGCCACGAGTCCCGCGGCGCGTTCGTCTTTTTCATTCTCCCCGTCTTTAGAAGAAAAGATTATTTCATTTCCGGCATGGCCCTCTACCGTGACGTTGCCGATATGCAATTCAAGGCGGCCCGAAGTTTTGGCGACTTTATATTCCTGAGCCCGCCCGGCTACGATGATAAAAATCAAGCAGAGGGTAAACAGTATTTTTCCAGTATTCATGTTTGTTTGTTTTAAAAATTGAAAGTTTAGAATGTGAATGAATGTATATTAAGTTAACTTGAATATGCCTTTATAAGCCTCGTCTTTCACCGCTTTGACCGGCGAATTGCCGCGGGTAATTTTTTCGAGATCCTTCAGGATGGATTTTTCTTTCATCTGAACCAGCCATTGAATCAGCGCAATCTGGACCACCGGATCGGTCTGGCGGTTCAGGGAACCGATTAATAATAGCCTCACCCGTTCATCCCGGTAAAAACGGCTGAGCGCCTCCAGGGCAGCAAGACGTACATTGGAACTCGGATCTTCCTCCATGGCTTTGGCAAGGACGTTTATAATCTCCTCATCGGCGTTACTGAGCTCGTTTGCTGCGTAGGCCCCCATCATTCGCTGACTGGCGGAATGTTCATCCTGAAGCTGGCTCAGGACCAATTGTTTGGTTTCGGCCAGTTCCCTTTGGAGCCTTGCCACTTCTGCTTTCTGGTCCAGGGTGGATTTGATCAGATACCCGCCCCCACCTGCAAGGATCAACAGTACCAGGGAAGCTGCAATTTTAAACCAGGTTGAAAAAAACAGGGTTTTGGATTCCGGCCTGGCCTGGGACGTGTATCCATCAAGCCAGTCCTCATACCTGCGTATGAGTTTCCCGGAGGGTACTTCGGGAACATCTTCCTCCAGGCTTTGCAGCAGGCTTTTTAGTTGCTTGTATTCCTCCCGGCCGGCAGGATTTTCATCCAGCCAGCGATCGATTGCCGTTTTTTCTGCTTCGGGCAACCGGCCATCTATATATTCGATCAGTTTTTCCCTGATCCGGTCCTGTTCAGTCATGACTGGTTTGATTCGATTTGAAAATAAGTGGTTCTCAACTTTTCCAGGGCTCGGAAGACTTTGACTTTTACATTAGATTCGGTCGTTCCAAGTATAGCTGCGACTTCCTGGTATTTCATTTTCTGAAACCTGGTGAGGATCAGGACTTCGCGGTCATCCTCCGGCAGTCCGGCAAGCGCCTGATGAAGCCGGTTGTATTGCTCTTCCGGATTGACTTCATCCCGTTCGCTGATCTGCTGGAAGGGTTCAAGGTCCGTATAGACCATGGTTTTCTTCTGGCGCACATGATCCAGGAAGCTGTTCCTGGCAATCCGGTATATCCAGGCTTCAAAGTTCATTTCCGGATTATAGCTGTTTTTGTACTGGATCATTTTGACAAACACATTTTGGGTGAGGTCTTCTGCCGTATGGTAATCGCCGCTCATTTTCCCAAGGAAATGATAGATTTTGCGGTGGTACTTCAGGAAAAGGATGGACGCCTGTGACAGGTCACCCGCTTTCACCTGCTGCATGATTACCCCATCCGACATGTAAACCCCTTGCTCGTTGTTAGTTCCGAAATGAATACAGGAAATTAACATAAAGGTTACAGGCAGGGAGTAAAAAATTTTAAATAAATTTTAATGATTGGATTTTTTTGGATCCTTCATGGATGCATGAACAGTTTTTAAGCCCTTGCAGGACAAGGGCCCGTAAGGATTGTAGATTCCATGAAGGGATTGCGGTATCATCGGGATAAAACATATTTTAGTCGAATAAAACCCTTTTCACGGGCGTTAATACTTGACAAGCATGCAACCTTTTATGTAAACTTGTCATCATTATTGTTGTTTGACTCCTCTAAATCGGAACAGGACATATTTCAGTATACGGGGATAGGGCATATTCCCTGGATGTTCTGATCCAAACAGCAAAGACTCCTTAAATTTTTATTGGAAAGAATTTCTCTAAATCCGTGTATCGCCCGGTAACGACGTGTATGCACCCGGCTTGATCATGCCGTATGCAGAAACCCGTTGGCGGCTCCGGTCACCCTGGAATTCTATTGATTTAAATAAACTTAAAAATCCTATTATTATGAAAAACCTGTTGTTTTTAATCCTTTTCGCCGCGGTGAATACCGGGTTGTCAGCTGAAATACCGGTGCGGATCCTTTCCGGCACCAAGCTGATCATTGTTGAAAAGAACAAATGGAAAGCGCCTGTGATCGACGTCACCATCAGTGAAGTGAATGGGAACGTGCTGGTCAGCGAAAGCATCAAACAATCCACCAAATACAATCTGAAATACGTACCGGACGGAGATTATATCATGGAAATAAACGACGACCAGAAAATCAGTATCCAGCGACTGACGATTTCAAAGGGATTCCTGTTCAGCAAGGATTCCGAAATCATATACAAACCGGTAATAAAGATCTATGATGACAAACTGGATTGCAACCTGATGACCCAGGGCAATAAAGCCATGATGACCATCCGTAATTCAGACGGGCAATTGGCCCATTCCGAGCGCATCAACAACCAGGTGAGCGTCACCCGCCGGTTTAACCTGAAAAAACTCGAGCCCGGAAATTATTACTTTGACGTCAGCATGTC
>CAYOPD010000165.1:0-7985 GCA_964405735.1 uncultured Saprospiraceae bacterium
AAATAAAAAAGGCCATACACGTCATTGGAATTATAATTGTCGTCTTGAAAAAGAATAACCTTGTATGGCCTGTGCAAATATAGATTAAAGTCAGATTTTTGCAAGGTATATGCAAATTTTTAATATTTGTGAAAATTGGAATGGTCAAAGGCGAAAGGAGCATAATCGGCGGTGAATGAAGAAATGGATAAAGGGAGAAAAGTCCCGTTCAACACTACCTAACTATCTAAGAAATTACATCCGGTATTCCTGAACCTCTACCCGGGTTCCTCACACCTCTCACCTCACACCTCACACCTCACACCTCACACCTCACACCTCACACCTCAAACAAACTCCGAATCCCGCCACTGCTTGCGGATCTCTTTCACTTCTTTCAATTCCAGCTTGTCGATATCGGGAGCGGCTTCATTGGAATCTTTGACTTTAGGCAGGGATCGGGTTGGACGACCGTGGTCCAGCATGTATTTGATTCTTTCTTCCCGCTCCTTGATCCGCTCCACTTCTTCATAAAATTTCCGCTCTTCCCATTCTTTGCCGAATCCCGGCCATCCGAAAACGCGGATATAACGAATCGCTACCCCCAGGCCAATGCCCAGTGTCGGATAAATCGCCCAGAAATCACCCGGGCTGCTGAAAAAATTAAGCGCCATAAAAAAAGTAGACAACACGATCCAGGTAAAAAGAAACCGGTAAAAAGATTTCATTTCTTTCACTCTTTTTTCAGCCTTCAGGTAGGTGACGGTGTCTTTATCCATTGCAAGCGAATTTTATCAAAATTGGGGAAAATGCCGGTTCTGTGCAATATTTCCTGAAAAGGAGCTTGAAATGATCGACCAAAGTGGCTTATTGGCGTATGTATTTGAGAAATAGGGCGCCACACCAGCCTCCCAGTCCGCCGGTGATGCCCCCAATCAGGGCACAAAGAACCAGCAGGGCGCCAGGACCCTGATTGCCAAACAAGGTGCCGACCCGGGCAGACAAGATCGAAGAAGACGAGCTGTCCTTTATAAAGGCGGCCAGCCCCCAGAATAAAGCCCCTGCCAGAAAAAAGAGGATCAGGGCCTGAGCTGGTTTTCCCCCGGCGAAATAGCCGGCGGCAATACCTGCGAAAGCCAGGCTGTACCAGGGAAGGAAGAGCAGAAGAATATAAGAAAGCACCAGAAAAACCAGTATGCCGTAGATGATTTTATTATTCATGGCTCGCGGAAAAATTTTGAGTGAATAATGCTTTTAGTTCATTGGGATCAATGATGAATTTTGCTTCCTGGTACTTTCCGGCAGCCCAGTCATCGATCATATTGTCGTAAAACCGTGAGCCGGGGTTGCCATTCTGGCCTCCGGGAAATATGACCCGGGCCCTGGGTTTTTCACCCAGTTCCACGATCATTCTCCACGACGGGCCTGACCCGTTGGCCATTGCATTCAGGGCATCGCCCACTCCGCCGATCTCGATATTTTCCCTGGAAAACCCGGGCAGGTTTGCCAGGTGCTGGACCCTGGATTTGGCCGCCTTGCTCCAGGGCAGAATATTTCCGCCCGAGTCCCGCCCAACGTCCTTCCAGGCCTGAAGGAAAGCAAGGTTTATTATATCTCTTGCGGTTTCGGTTTTGTCCAGGGTGGACTTCAAATCGAATAAGCGATGGTCCTCATCCTTCAGCAGGACACCGGTAAAATACATTTTAGGATATTGAAGCTGAGAGGAATCTTTGTTGCCATACCACTCATCAAAAATCAGCCGGTACATCTCCCGGTGCCAGGTATTAAAAAAGTTGGCTTCCTTCGACTCCGGGCCAAAATTGAAATCCCAGGATCTGAGTGCCCGGATCAGATCTTGGCGATCATCGTCAGTGTTGCCCGCACTGTCCAGCAAGGACAACATGACGGGAAGGTTTTCTTCGGCCTTGAGACTGTAATTGTCGTTTTGCAGGGGCATCATATCCTCCCCTGTGAATTGGCCTTTCGATTCAAGCAAACGGTTTAAGGTCCTTCCCCGGAAGTATTCAAAATCGCCATTATAATAATAAGGGTAGGAAGGATCGGTACTGTGCTGGTTTGCACTGCTTACAAACCCCCTGGCCGGATTTTTCGTCCTTGGAATATTTTCATAAGGGATAAAACCTTGCCAGGCATTGGTGCTGACCGAGCCATCCTGTACAAATTTCCCCTGGCCTTGTTTTTTTAACGGCAAATTACCATTAACCGTGAGCGCGATATCCCCCTCCTTTGAGGCAAACACGAAGTTTTGGGCCGGGCTTTTATACCCATTTAAAGCACGGTAATAATCTTCGTAATTTTTTGCTTTCATCAGGTTGAGGAAGACGAGCATCTCAAAGCTTTGCGGGGTCTCGTGGGCAATCCAGTGGTAGGCCAGGCCACCATGCGGGCTGGATGGATCATCTACCGGCACCGGGCCCCAGCTTGTGTATCTTACCGTATCAAAAATCGTTTTTTCGTTTTTGACCCTGATTTCTTCGACCTTTTTCGTAACGGGGACCTTCTTGCCATCGAGGTAATAAGCGTCATGGTTTTCATCGGCCCACTGTATCCGGTACCAGTCGGCTACATCATGGCCCACATTGGTTTCTCCCCAGGCAATGTTTTCATTAAAACCGATCAGGATGCCCGGGATGCCGGGTACGCTCACTCCATAGGCATTGAATTCCGGGGTTTTTATTTGATTTTCAAACCAGATGGACGGCAGGGTGAGCCGTAGATGCGGATCATTGCACAGGATCGGGTAACCGGATTTGGTTTTGGATCCGCTGACGGCCCAGTTGTTGCTGCCCTGACCCGGAGGGGGCAGGGTATTGGGACGGAGGTAAAGCGATTCGAGCTCATCGATGACCTTGTCTGTTTTATTCCCAGCGGTATCTTTTGAAAAGGCCCATTCCGTACCGGCTGGAATGACGGGGCTGATCCCGTCTACATATTCGGGGTACAATATATTATAAAGGGTGTCACCCAGGAAAGCCCTGGTATTGGTGGCCTCCAGGTCATACTCACGGCTGCATAAAGACTGGGCCATATATTTTACAATCGCTGCTGTTTTCAATGGGGTCCAAGGTTCGGGAGTAAAGCCCATTAATTTGTATTCTAGGGGCAGGTCCCTGGATTTCAGCTGGCTAATATAATCGTTGACCCCGGCACAATACGCTTCGATATATCCAAAGTGGATACTGTCCTTTTTCCACCCAATCACCGCATTTTCAGCGCCAAAAAGCATGCCCATGCGTCTTTGCTCCTTGTCCCGGGCAGTCAACCGTTCTCCGCCAAGCACTTCGGCCAGCCTGCCCATGGCTGATCTCGCCAGCATATCCATCTGCCACAATCGCTGTGAAGCGATGATATACCCCGAGACATAAAACGCATCCCGTTCATCCTCGGCGAAAACATGGGGTACCAGACGGTCGTCCCAGACTACCTGCGTTTTGGCACTCAGTTCTTCGGCCTTGAATTCACCCGTATGGACATCCGGAGCTACCGCATTCTGCCAGAAACCGGTAAACGGGCTCATGAATTTCCCTATGGCCGGAAGGGTGGTCTGTCTGATCGAAATTGGATGGTCGAGCAGGTAGATCCAAAGAATTAAAAGTATAAAGGCAAGGGCTGGTTTGATCGCTTTCATCCGGTAAAGACTTATCGGACAAAGGTATATAAGATATCCGAAGACCGGCCGGGAGAAAATGCATACCGTTCTGTATCAAAAGCCTTCAGGTCGGCAGGACGCACCAACCGGTTTTTAATAATAAACCGGGCCATCAGGCCCCTTGCTTTTTTAGCACTGAAAGAAATCACCCGGAAGTCTCCACCCCTTTTTTCTTCAAAACGGACCTGGATGATACGGGCTTCAATTTTACCCGGATTGATGACGTGAAAATATTCTTCGGATGCGAGGTTGATGAGCACCTTGTCTTTCATCTCTTTCAGGTCTTCATTCAGCAGGATTGAAATTTTGTCCCCCCAGAAGGAATACAGGCTTTTGTGTTTACCGATGTGCAGCATCGATCCCATTTCCAGACGGTAAGCCTGGATACGGTCCAGGGGACGCAAAAGGCCATATAAGCCCGAAAGAATTCTAAGATGTTTTTGTGCATAAGCCAGGTCTTTTTTGTCAAAATCGGATGCTTTAAGACCAAGGTACACATCGCCGTTGAATGCAAGCAGGGCCTGTTTGGTGTGCTCATTCCCGGGTTCGGGCTCGAACTGGTTAAAGCGTTTTACATTCAGTTCGGCCAGGGCTTTGCTGATGTCCATGAGGGCCATCAGGTCCCGGCTTCCTTTCTTTTTCATGCATTTGATCAATTCCCTGGTTTCTTTTTCAAAACGGGGCCTGGATTCCTCCCTGAGGTCCACCGGTTTAAAATCCAATTTTTTGGCCGGTGAGATTATCATCATCATGGAATAAAATTAGGGGGATTTGATGATTTGCAAGTCCTGTTGACGAATGGTCTGAACGAATTGAACACCATCCAACGCCCCCCATTTGCTCCCTTCTCCTTCGCCCTTCGCCTTTGAACGTTTACCCTTCCCTGGTTGATGGGTTTGTAATCCCTTACTCCATTTCTCCCGTCTCCTTTCCTCCCTTACCCAAAGAATGGTATTTTTGCCCCAGATTTTAAAAGATAAAAATGATGGAAAAGATTAAAGTGTACAACCCGGTAGCTGAACTGGATGGAGATGAGATGACCCGCATAATCTGGAAGTTTATCAAAGACAAGCTGATCCTGCCCTATGTAGACGTGCCCATCCAGTATTTCGATCTCGGGATCGAATACCGAGATGCCACCAACGACCAGGTCACCATTGACGCCGCCCATGCCATTCAAGCTTGCGGTGTAGGTATAAAATGTGCTACTATTACCCCGGATGAAGCGAGGGTGGTGGAATTCAAACTAAAACAGATGTGGAAAAGCCCAAATGGGACCATCCGCAACATCCTGGATGGAACGGTGTTCAGGGAACCGATTGTGATCCGGAACGTACCCAGGCTGGTGACGAACTGGACGGCACCCATCATCGTGGGCCGCCATGCCTTCGGAGACCAATACAGGGCCACTGATTTTGTGACCAGGGGCAAAGGCAAGCTTACCATCACTTTTACCCCGGAAGAGGGTGGCAAGCCGGAAAGTTATGAAGTCTTCAATTTTAAAGGGGATGGAGTGGCCCTCGCCATGTATAATACCGACGAAAGTATCCGTGGTTTTGCCCGGGCCTGTTTCAATATGGCTATTCGAAAACAATGGCCTCTCTACTTTTCATCTAAAAATACCATTCTTAAAAAATACGACGGCCGGTTCAAAGACATTTTCCAGGAGGTGTATGAGCAGGAATTCAAGACCGTCATGGATGGAATGAAACTGGTGTATGAACACCGCCTGATCGATGATATGGTGGCTTCAGCCCTTAAATGGAATGGCAATTTTGTCTGGGCCTGCAAAAACTACGATGGCGATGTACAGAGCGATACCATTGCCCAGGGGTTTGGATCCCTCGGTCTGATGACCAGTGTACTGATCACGCCCGACGGGGAAACCATGGAGGCAGAAGCTGCCCACGGTACGGTGACCCGCCACTACCGGGACCACCAGGCAGGAAAACCTACGAGTACTAATCCAATTGCTTCTATCTTTGCGTGGACCCGTGGCCTGGAATTCAGAGGTAAAAAAGACGGAAACCAGCCGTTGATCGATTTTTGCCATGCCCTTGAACAAGTTTGTATTGAAACGGTTGAACAGGGTAAGATGACCAAAGACCTGGCGGTGTGTATTTACGGCAATAAGGTGGAGCATGGCGCACACTACTTGTACACCGAAGAATTCCTGGATGCCCTCGACGAAAGCCTGAAGGTAAAACTGAATCACTGATAACCCATATTATATGACCCATATCTGGCAAATCTTTTTAATCCTCCCTTTCCTGACCGGAAGGGAAACAACTGAAAGTCACTTCGCAAAATGCAAGGTCGACGCAAAAGTCCTGGATTACACCGCCCTGGACGGTTGCCGCTTTATTCTTGAACTCAAGGACGGCACCAGGCTGATGCCGGTAGAGTTATCGGACAAGGAATTTTTATTCAGCGAGGAGCAGCAGGTCAAAATCAACTATACGGAAGCCAAGGAAGTGGTTTCGACCTGCATGACCGCGGCCATACCGGTTAAAATCGAATGCATCCAGCAGGTGAAAGAAGGAATCAAGCCCGGCCAGGTATTTTTCAAAAAAGAATGTTACGATACGGATGCGCCGCTCAACGTAGCATGGCTGAACCGGGTCATCCTGCGCAATAAGGTCACCGACGTCAAAAGAGGATACTCGGATCAAAAACCTTTTTATATCCTTTATGGCAATGTCAATGTCATGATGTTTAATTGTACCGGGGGATTGGAGTGCGAATATGCACTGTCCTCCAAATCTCCCTGCAGTGAGCGGGCAGAAAGTTTGACCAATCTGAAATCTGTGTGGTCTCAAAAATAAAAGCATGATCAACCGGCCGAATGACTCCCTGAATACGGCGTCCAGCCCGGAGGACAGGCTGATTGAAAAGACGCTCCGGCCGGCAGCCCTGGAAGAATTCAGCGGGCAACAGAAAATTGTCAGCAATCTCAAAGTATTCATCCAGGCAGCCAAAATGAGGGGCGAAGCCCTGGATCATGTATTGCTGCATGGACCTCCCGGGCTCGGCAAGACCACCCTTGCCAACATCATTTCCAATGAACTTGGGGCAACCCTTAAAGCCACCTCCGGGCCGGTCATTGAGAGGCCGGGGGACCTTGCAGGCCTCCTGACCAATTTGAATTCCGGCGATGTCCTGTTCATCGATGAGATCCACCGCCTCAATTCCATGGTGGAAGAATACCTCTACAGTGCCATGGAGGACTACCGGATTGATATCATGATTGATTCCGGTCCCAATTCTAGAAGCGTTCAGATTTCCCTCAACCCGTTTACCCTGGTCGGAGCCACCACGCGGATGGGATTGCTTACAGCACCGTTGAGGGCCCGATTTGGCATCACCTGTCACCTTGATTATTATGATTTTCCCACCCTGGTTGGCATCGTCAAAAGAGCGGCCGGGATCCTGGCTATCCCGGTAACCCAGGCCGGGGCCGACGAGATCGCTCGCAGAAGCCGGGGCACTCCCAGGATCGCCAATGCCTTGTTGCGCCGGGTGCGCGACTTTGCCATGGTTCAGGGAGACGGTACCATTGATATTGAAATAGCGAAGCATGCGCTCATGGCCCTGAATATCGATAGTTATGGACTAGATGAGATGGACAAACGGATCCTGAATACCATCATCACCAAATTCAGGGGCGGACCGGTGGGTTTAAATACCATTTCCACCGCGGTAGGTGAAGAACCCGGCACCCTCGAAGAAGTTTATGAACCTTTCCTGATCATGGAAGGTTTCATTCAGCGGACCCCGAGAGGCAGGGAAGCAACACATAAGGCATACCAGCATCTTGGGATCGCGCCGCCGGCTGCAGGTGGATTGACCCTTTTTGATTGATATGAATACTGAAACATCCGGATCGGAAATGCATTCCCGGGAATTTGTGAATCCGATCGATAAAACAAAGGTGACTTCCATTCCGGGAAGCCTTCCATATCCCCATCATGCCGGGTCGGCGCTCGTACGCCCGGAAGATATGGGTAAAGTTCAAGGCCTGGCCCTGCAGGCCATGTACCAGCAAACCGATTCCCAGTTGCAGCAAATCAGGGAACAAATTGAACACCTGCTGGCCCAAAGCAAGAATATTCAGACCCGCATCCAGGTCTCCGAACAGATCTACCAGGCTGCCCTTTGCTTTGATCCGGTGATCAATCACATTTACCATTTATACAGCAAAAAATCTGACGCTGGTTGGGCTTTGTCCATGGTGGCTCCCCACGAATGGGGCCGTAAACAACCTTATGAATACCTGGCTACCGTCCGCCTCCTCGCAGACCATACCTGGGAGATTGTAAAAACAAGGGAGGGTTAA
>CAYOPD010000166.1:0-2368 GCA_964405735.1 uncultured Saprospiraceae bacterium
ACCCGGAGCATCATCGGGCTGATCGGTAAAGACTTCATCCTTTTGGTGGTCATCGCCTTTGTACTGGCCACCCCGCTTACCTGGTACCTGATGAATCAATGGCTCCAGGATTTTGTACATCGTACCAGCATCTCCTGGTGGATGTTCGCAGCCGCCATGGTAATGGTCGTTGCCCTGGCATTATTCACAGTAGCCATCCAGGCGGTGAAAGCGGCATGGGCAGACCCGGTGAAGTCGTTAAGGACGGAATAGTAGTCAGTTGGCTAGTTGGCTAGTTAGGCAGTTGGCTACTTCAGTTGGCTCGCTACTTTAATACATTGATCAGACCATTGATAATTTTCGTGGTTTCAGCGGTCTGTTTGATCAATAGGCTTGCTCTATCTTCTGTCAGGTAGGCCAATCGCCTGGCAAGGTAAAGCATGGATTTAACTTCGCTGCTGGATGCTCGTGCTATAATCAGAAAATGCTTAAACTCTCTGTTGGTATGACGGTCAAATCCTTCAGCTATGTTGTTTGAAATGGAAATTGCAGCGCGCGTGAGTTGATTTCGGAATTCCCAATCTTTACAGGAGAAGAAATTTTGGTAAAGATCCACTGCCAAGTCCTGTCCTTTTTGCCAAGCAATGAGATCTTCGAATCGAAGTATGGTCATTCTATGTGTGTTTGTTCAATACTAAAATAGGAAATTATAGTAAGAAATGAAGGGCCTGTTATTTCATTTATATTAGTATTCCTAGATGATTGACGAACTAGCTAACTAGCTAACTGACCACTGACTGATCGACCGATACCTGACATGGATTACTGGAAAACCAACTATATTTATCACTCAAATAATAATATTACAAAAGATGACTCCTTCACAAAAATTTCTCGAAAAACACGGAATAAAGGACCCCGAACCTGAAATCCTTTCCCAGGACCAGGTTTCCGGAAAAGGACAACAGAATGACCGCCGCGGATTTCTCAAAAAATCCCTGGGTGGCTTGGCTCTCGGCAGCTTTATGTTTGCCCGGCCGGAAGAGACCCTTGAGCATTCCACGTCCAAAGTCAACCGGTTTTCAGCGCCTTCGGATCTGAAAATCACGGATATGACTTATGCAGTGGTCATGAATGGCGGAGGCCGCTGCCCGGTGATCAAAATCGAAACCAACCAGGGCCTGACCGGCCTGGGCGAGGTGCGCGACGGTGCGGACTGGAGATATGCCCTTTTCCTGAAAAGCCGGATTAAAGGCTTGAATCCCTGCAGCGTTGAACTGATCTTCAAAAGGATCAAACAATTCGGTTACCATGCCCGCCAGGGTGGAGGCGTTTGTGCAGTGGAGATGGCCCTATGGGACCTCGCAGGTAAGGCTTATAATGTACCGGCGTATCAATTGCTGGGAGGTAAGTATCGCGACAAGGTCAGGTTATATGCCGATACTCCGCAGGTTAAAGATCCTGCAGCCTTTGCCGAAAAGATGCGGATCAGGATGAAAGAAAAGGGCTTTACATTTCTCAAAATGGACTTCGGGATTGAATTGGTAAGGGATATACCGGGCACCATCGTCAACTCCAATTTCTGGGATGTCAACCGGCAGTGGTCCAACGAACCGATGAGCTACGGGGCCATGCTCCACCCGCTGACCCAGGTCCAACTCACCGATAAAGGACTCGAAGAAATTGCCAAATACGTCTCCAGCGTCAGGGATGTCGTTGGTTATGAGATTCCATTGGCTTCGGATCATTATGGCCATTTCGATCTCAACAACGCCATCCGCCTGGGCAGGGCCGTTGAAAAGTACCGGCTGGCCTGGCTTGAAGATATGATCCCATGGCAATTGACTTCCCAACTCAAAGAGATCAAATCGGCCATTGAAACGCCTTTGTGTACCGGTGAGGACATCTACCTCAAGGAGGAATTCATCAAATTGATCGATACCCAGTCGGTGGACATTGTGCATCCCGACCTGGCTACTTCCGGCGGTTTGCTTGAAACCAAAAAGATAGCGGATTATGCAGAAGAACGCGGCATTGCTTCAGCCATGCACTTTGCCGGCCTGCCGATCTCGTTTATGGCCAATGTACATTGCGCAGCGGCCAGCATGAACTTCATGGGCCTTGAAAATCATTCCATCGATGTTCCTTATTGGCAAAACCTGGTCAAAACCAAGGACGGCAAACCCCTCTATGAAAACGGATTTGCTGCCGTGCCGGATACCCCGGGCCTCGGTATTGAACTGAATGAAGAGGAAATGAAAAAACATCTTGCCCCGGAAAACACCAATTTCTTCGGTCCTACGCCGGAGTGGGATAGTATCAGGAGTTGGGATAGGTTGTGGAGTTAGTCAGTTAGGCCGTTGATCAGTTGATCAGTTGATCAGTTGAT
>CAYOPD010000166.1:2468-7610 GCA_964405735.1 uncultured Saprospiraceae bacterium
GAGATTTCCTATACGGTAATCGCCCTGGGATCATCGAATCAGAAACAGAACCCGATTGACACATAGGATGTCAATATTAGGATGAGGATAAAATCAAAAAAGGCTGTTGGTCAGTTCCCCCTGGAAATCAAAAAATACTTCCCTCAGGTCACTCTCCGCATTGGTTCCGTAATTGACTATAAAACAACAGGTCACATCGTAATTGGGAAAATAAAAAGCATTGGCGCTGTATCCCAGGTCGCGCCCGGTGTGTCCATACCCAAATTTATCAGAGGTAAGCGATTGATTAAAATACCGTTTCATCAAACCGGCCCCCAGGTTTAAGTCATTCGCGGGGTCTTCCGGATCGACCTCGGGAACAAACTTGCTCATTTCAGCCAGGGAGCTGGCTTTGAGTATGGTTTTGGTCCGAAGAAGGGGTTCTATAAATTTTTGAAGGTCCAGGACCGTGGAGAAAAATCCTCCGTAGCCGTTCCCACTTCCTGTATTAAAATTCGTGACGTTGACGATGCGCTGGTTGTTGTAAAGATCAAAATAACCCTGGGCGGTGATTGGCGGCAACACATCGTGCGAATAATAATAAGTGTCCGACATACCCAGGGGAGTCAGGATTTTTTCACGCAGGAGTGCCTGGTTGGTGCGGCCGGTGGCTTTTTGTATGACCATGCTTAACAGCAGGGTATTGGTATTGGAGTAGAAACAACTCTTGCCCTGTTCAAACTTTGGGTCTTTTCCATAAGCGAATTTGATCAATTCCTCTGCCGACCATTTTTTATCCGGATCATTCAACAGGGCGAGGTAAAAGGCGTCGCTGGTGATCAGATCATAGATCCCGGTGGTATGGTTCATGAGCTGGCGGATGGTCGCTCCCCGGCAGTTTTTGACCTTGTCCAGGACTTCCTCGTCCAGGTAAGCATCCACTTTATCGTCCAGCTGGAAAGTATTTTGTTCGACCAGCAAATGGACCAGGGTACCCGTAAACATTTTGGTGATGCTGGCCACTTTGGCTACCGTACACGGCTGGAAGGGTATGTTTTTTTCGATGTCCGCTTTTCCTGCCGCTCCAATCCAGGTACCTGATCCATCCCGGACCAGGAGGGAGATTCCCGGCAGCCCCAATTTATTGTATTTCGCGAGAATATCTTTAAACCGGGTGGCCTTGGGGTGATTGTCGTTGCCGGCCGGATAAGTATAGGTACAAGCCCTGGAAGAATCAATGTCCCCTTTTTGGCAGGATTGTCCGCAGACCACAAGTAAAATCAATAGGAGCATTTTTTTCATGGCTGATTGATTAGGGGTTAATGTTGATGTAAGTGCCAATGTGGAGGGACGTGCTGGGCAGCAGGGGCACGTACTTGTTGACAAAAGGGCTGACCATTCTCACCCTGTATTCAATGAAAGGGATCAAACGATCCAGCCGGTAATGCGCATTGAGGGATAGAGAAGCCTGGGCATGGGGTTTCCCCAGCCTGCCAGTGCGTGCATATGTACCATCCTCCCTGAGTTTGAACTTTTCATGCAATTCAATCGTATGCAGGTAACCCAGCCCGCCGGACCATCCCAGGCCAAACCTTCCAGCCAGTTTATATTGTTTGTGATATTCCCCGTACAATTGGATCCCCTGGTGTACCAGCCGATGATAATAATAACCCAGTTTCCAGTGAAAAAAAGAAAGGGACTTCTCTTTCTGCTTCAGGCCGGTGGAGATTCCAAAATCGATGCCGGGGTGGAGCGGGCCGGAAAATCCTTTGGGCGGAAGGGTGGTGGCGTGGTTGAAAAAGGAGATGCTTACTTGGCCTTGTGCTCCCGCCCTGGAATAAACCAGGTAAGCCAGGATGAAAACCGGTATCCGGACAAGGGATAATATATTGCGGACCATATTCGGCATGGTTGATTTGTTTAAAGATAATGAAAAAAATATTCGCTTTTGGAGCGACCCCGTTGAGAATTTATATCATTCAGGGATTGACTGTTAGTCTGTATTTTCACCTTGCTTCTTGTCTGCTATTGCAGCCAACCGCAACTACACCTCATTCTATCTCGCCAACGGATCTGGTCGTATCTGGAACTTGAAAACCTTACTTGGTGTACCTTTTCCACCTTCCATGTGAAAAGGTGTGCGTGTGCTTATGGTGGCCCATAATCCCCGGCCTTTCCATCCGGTATTGGGATCGTCAATCCGACCGTCCATCCACTTGGTATAAAATCCCAACGGGTAAGGCACACGCAGTACCACCCACTTCCCATCCTTTAACGCTAAGAGCGCTTCAGATTCATTACCCGTATTAATCGGTGTATTTTCTCCAAGTCCCGATGTGTTGAACTGGTCTACCCAGGTATAATAGCTGGCCTCCGCACTGCCTGGAATATTCAGACCTTTGAATTGGGGAAGGGGCTCTGTATAAAAGGTCCAGCCCTCAGGACAATGCTGTCCGGTGGCCGTTGGCCCGTTCCGTACTTTGCATTTTCTGGGATCGAAGCTGGCAAGGTGTCCACTGGCCAGAGCAACCCAGGCCACTCCGTTCCGGTCTACATCCATGCCCCGCGGAGAAAATCCCTCAACCGGCTCACCCTTTTCATTCAGCGGAAGCTCAAAATATTCCGCAAGAGCCGTTTCAGTAGGATTACTTCCTGGATTTAACCGGATCAGCGCACCTGGATAACCAAGGCTGGATCCCCATACTGAACCATCAGGTGCAGGTGAACACGCATATAAACCCCTCGCGATTCTCTTGTCCTTCTTTGGGTCATCGGGTGCATCAGGCTCGGTATAGGCATCCCGCTTGCCATTGCCATTAAAGTCCAGAATAATTGGAGTCCAGCCCTGGGCTGCTTTTTCATCCCCGGTCTCCAAATATTTTTTCGTGTCCAGCCAACCTATTACGGGCCCCCCACCGCTGGTCCAAAGTGTGTTGTTATCATCTTCGGCAAACATCAGGTGATGCGTGCTGAAACACGTATTAATGGGAGTGTATTTCCCTGTCTTGGGATCATAGACACCGAGCTGCCGGTATGATTTGTCAACAGGAAAAACTTTTGCGGATGGGTGATCCGAACCTTCCTTACAGAAGTCAGGATTGTCTGATGGCCGGACGGTTGCCGTGATCCACACACGCCCTTCTTTGTCGAACATAGGATTGTGAACGTTGGTTTTGCTGTTCCATATTGCTGTGTCGCCCCAGTATGGCGACCGTTGTGCTACTACTCCTGATGCCGATTGGGTATTGGAGTCAAGAACAGAAAGAGGCACCTGGCTGATCTTACTTGCCACGGGATCAAGAACGGGAAGATAGTCGGTACTCAACTCCGTAGCACCATAAAGCAGACCGTTGGCATTCGTGGTTGGGTTTCTCCGATCGGTTGACACCACATCGTGCAGGTAGGCCTTCGGATCCGCCCAGTCCCACTGTGAGATGACCACGTTGCGTTCGACCCCTTCCGGCCGGTGTGGCTTTGGAGGAACTTCTCCCTGGGCAATTCGATCGGTCCAGTCTGCGAACATCTTTAAGACAGATTCATGTCCAAGGGCAATAGTGCTGCCAATCATTTGTCCACCAGCCTGGCCTGACTGTAATCTTCTCTCCCAGGCCTCGGACGAACTTGTAAATTTTCCAAGTGAGGGCGGAAACTCACGCGTTCCTTTGCTGCCGAGCTGGTGGCAGGCAAGGCAGGTTCCTGACTTAATACTTCGGAGAAAATCAGCCTGGACTTTTATGTTCGGAGAAATTCCATTACCATCAGGTCCGGTACCTGGAAATTTGGTTTTATCAGGAACATGAAGAAGCGAAAACCAGTAACCTGCCGGATAATATTGTGCAGCTTCCTTTTCCGAGGGTGCCATTACGGCAGTCAGATCAACATGGCTCCCGGGTTTTGCATCTTTCTTTTCTGAATCAACCAGCCCATAACCCCGGACCCAGATTTTGTAGTTTGCTGTTGGAAGTTCAGGAATCAGGTACTGCCCGGATTCATTGGTCACTACGATTTTCGCAAAGCGGGTAGGCAGGTCGTAGGTTTCAGCAATTACCCATACGCCGGCTTCGGGGCCATTGGGTCCTGTAACCATTCCTCCAATGTCGTTGTTTCCTATGCTTACCTCTTTGGTTGGCGTTTTACACGCCGCAATAACGACTGAAGCAATCAGGATATACCAGGCATGGTAGAGAAAGGATTTGGCTTTTTTGGCAAACGGGAGGCTTTCTTTTTTTTGAAACCAATTTTGGTTTAAAATCTTTGAGATCTTACTCCCGGAGAAATTGATATTTTTCATTTTTGCAGGCATTTCGAAGTAAAATTATGGCTTTACAGCTAACGGTTTCGGGCTTTGCGTTCGGGCGGGTTTCGGAGCAAAAAGTTTCAATTTATTCCTAAGGTTCATTAGAAGCACAAAGCTCCAAGTATGCACGTCAGCCCGCTTGACGCAAAACCCTTTTAGAGGGCGTTTTTATTGTCTCTTGTTACTTTCAATTCCTGTAATAATTTATGATTTTTTGAAAATTGCTCTCATTGGATAATATTCGTATTGGTTCAGTCCATTTGCGGGGTCATTCGCAATAATATTTTTTAGGTGCTCTTCATTGTCCACCGATACTACTCCTGCTCCGTATCCCCCTTTTGGGTCAAGAACAGGTCCAAATACAATGGCGATGTTTTCATTTAAGAGTCCTGTCCAAAATGTAACATGTTGTTGCATAATTGCCTTTTCGTCCGCAGTCATGTCCATCATAAATGTTGGTCGTGACGGGTTGAGTTTCAAGAAAAAATGTTGTTTATTCATTTTTTGAATATAAATTTTTTATTTCTGTCATTGGTTTTCAGTCGTCCTAAAATGCCCTATAACGGCTTTGTTTACGAATGTTTATTGCGTATATTTCTTTATGACATCCTGTGTTATCCATTGTCCAAAGCATCCAAGGAAAAGATTTCAGTCCGGATACCTATTTGTTTTTGACCTTGAGATTCGATAGGGAATATAAGAATCTTCATTGTGGTTGTTTTTTTAATATGTTCAAAGGGCCTCTTGAATCACAAGGTGGTCGGGAAAAATATTCATGGAATTCATCGAATATGGTTGTGTATTTTTTTGGATCGGCACTTTAACAAGTTAGCACGTTTCATTACTGATCGCTGATCGCTGATCGC
>CAYOPD010000167.1:0-7604 GCA_964405735.1 uncultured Saprospiraceae bacterium
TCATCGGAATTGACCTCCGGGTCCCAACCGGTATAATCGGTAATGGTCAAAAGGTTCAGGCCGGTGACATAAACCCGTGCACTCTGAATTCCAACATTTTTTAACCATACCGCGGGAAGGCTGTACCCGAGGGTGGCATTTCTTAAACGTACATAGGATCCGTCCTGAATGAAACGGCTGGAAGCCTGGGCGCCATTATTGTAAAACAAGCGGGCCTCCGGGATATTGGTATTCTTATTCTCTGTTGTCCAGGAATTAAGCTGGTCAACCGTCTGATTGTCCTCAAACCTTCCATTTGCGGAACTGAAACGGCCTGCTCCGTAGAAGTTGACCAGGTTGCCCTGCACCGTGTTCCACAACATGGAAAAATCCAGTCCTTTGAAGCTGATGTTCGTGGTCAGACCGCCGACCCATTTTGGGAGGCCGTTGCCGATCACTACCCGTTGAGCCTGGTTGTATCGGTTGGTCGTACCGCGGTCGATGGTGCCATCGGTATTTTTTGAATTTTTATACCATAGCGCGTCTCCGTTGGCGGGATCGACTCCAGCATATTCTACGGTGAAAAAAGTACTCAGGGGCTGGCCTTCCATTGCCCGGCTCATATTGGAAAGTCCTCCCTCGATGATCTGGCCCTGAAGGTCATTGATCAGGTTTTTGTTCCTGGCATAATTGACCCCGATGTTCCACTTAAAGTCTTTGCCATTGATCACGGTGCCGTTGAGGGCAAACTCAATCCCGGAATTTTCCAGTTTGCCCACGTTTTTGGTCTGGGTGGTAAATCCCGTACTGGCCGGTACATTTACGTTCAGCAATAAACCGTCGGTCTGCTTATTGTAATAATCGATTTCTCCGTTTAACCGGTCATTGAACAATCCAAAATCCAGCCCGATATCCATCTGATCGGTGGTTTCCCATTTGAGGTCAGGGTTGCCCAATTGGGCGGGTCGCTGGCCGGGTTGGTTGCCATATCCGGCATCACCCTGGAACAGCCCCAGTTGAGGGAAATTGCCGATTTCGGCATTCCCGGTGCGTCCATAGCTGGCTCTTAATTTCAGGAAACTGATCAGCCTGCTGTCGCTGAGAAATCCTTCTTCGGAAATGATCCAGCCGGCAGAAACGGCCGGAAAAAATCCATAACGGCTGTCTGCTCCGAACCGCGATGATCCGTCGACGCGGGCGCTGAGCCCGATCAGGTATTTATCAGCGAGTTTATAATTGGCCCTGGCGAAATAAGAAACGAATCTGAAATTGGTTTCCGTTGACGTCCCTGCCGTGATTTTCGCGGCACTTGCTATCTTCTTGTAGGAATCCGACGGGTAATCGGTCCCGGTCACGGAATTAAAATCCTGTTCCGATTGCTGGTAAGACATACCCAGGGTAAAATCTATTTTATGAGAACCAAATTCTTTCAGGTAATTAAAATAATTATTGGTATTCAGGTTTTCCACGCGGGTAAAATAATTGGAACCCGTGCCGAGGGGAAAGCCCGTATTCCGCTGGCTGAGGCTGCTGTTGTAAGACTCTTCCTGCTGGTTGAGAAAATCGACGCCCAGTTCGGACCTGAAGACGAGTCCGGGTATAATTCTAATGCTTCCATAGACATTACTCAGGTTGCGATGTACATTGGTATTGAATAAGGCGCCATCCACATTCAGGAGGCCGTTGTAATAAAGCGGCTGGCCGATGTCACCGGGAGGAGATCCTATCAACAATCCGGTGGTTGGGTCAAATTGCGGAGAAAGCGGCGTGAGGGCTACAAGCTGAAGCGGATTGGAAAAAGCGTTGTCGCCATCCAGGCGTTCATTGATGGTCCTGCTCAGGCCCAGGTTGAACCCAAGGTTGAAGATTTCGCTGACCTGGTGGTCCAGGTTGATCCGGCCGGTCATCCGTTTCAGTTTATTGTCGATCATGATGCCTTTCTGGTCCAGGAACTGGCCGGATACAAAAAAGCGGGTTTTGGCATTTCCACCGTCGATGCTCAGGTCGATCTGGGTCTGGGGAGCATCCTGAAAGGCCAGGTCATCCCAGCGGGTATCCGCCTGGTTGGGAGTGCCGAAAGTACCCAGGCTCACTCCTTCGAAGAAGCCTTCCATATAAGTGGTGTAAGAATCCGGGTCTGATGGATTCAGTCCTTCTATGCGGTCCGAATTGGCTGCCGCTTTCCGGTAATAGTCTATAAACTGGGCCGAATTGAAAAAATCGACCTTCCGGGTCGGCTTGCTGTTGCCGTATTGCATACCTACGTTGACATTGGTACGGCCCTCTTTGCCTTTTTTGGTAGTGATGAGGACCACGCCATTGGAAGCCCGGGAGCCATAGATGGCGGCAGCGGAGGCATCTTTCAGGATCTCAATGGACTCAATGTCCTGGGGATTGATATCCACGATGGAATTGGTGGATCCCCCGCCGTTGTTGGAGAGATTGGCCGTGGTGATTGGAATGCCGTCCACCACAAATAAGGGTTCATTGGAAGCGGAGACCGAAGAATTCCCTCTGATCCGGATCTGTTGGGCCTGGCCCAGTTTGCCGGTACCGGCGTTGATCTGCACACCGGCTGCTTTTCCCTGGAGCACCGATTCCACGGAGTTGACCGGAACATCCCGGATCTCACTGGCTTTGATTTTGGCAATATTGCCGGTAAGGTCACGTTTGATCTGGGTGCCGTAGCCGGTCACGATCACCTCTTCAATGGTTTTTACATCCTCTGTGAGGATCACGTCCACCATGGATTGTCCATTGACCGCTACTTCGGCAGTTGCAAAGCCTATATAAGTGAACACCAGGATATCGTTGGGGCCGGCTGTGATTTCATAAGCGCCCTCGACATCGGACACCGTACCGGCATTGGTTCCTTTCACCGCTACGGACACCCCGATCAGAGGCTGATTGTCGGCTTTGGCCCGCACAATGCCTTTGACGGTCTGGCCCTGTAAAACCGTGAAAGAAAGAAGGAATAAAAAGGCTGAAAGCCCAAATTGGCAAAGTCTTTTCATACAAATGGATTATTAATGATTTAGTGACTAAAAACGAATACTGCAATATAACGAATACCTCTACATACCTGTAACCCTGGGTTCGATAAAAATCAGAAAATATTGCTGATTATAAACCCACATTTGCATTTATTCAGGGAATGATTTGCTTTAGAATTGAGTTCAAAACATTTTAGTGCAATACACGGTTATATGTCCAAGCCTTTTTTTATAAAGAAAAAAGGCCCCTGAAAAGCAGGAGCCCTTTTTTGTATTACGCAGTAAATGCCTTATTTCCTTTTAATAGTTTCCTCGATGATCCGGGGTGCAGCCACATTGTAAGAATAATGCAAATGAAAGCTTTTAGTCACCGGATCATAAAAGTTTGGGCCATGGGACTGGTTGATGTTCGGGGTTGCGCCCAGGGGGGCGATGGTCACTGTATTGTTTGAATTCACGGTGAGACGCATCCTGTAGCCTGCACCTCCCAAATCTCCCAGGTTGCAATCCACCGACCTGGCACCCGAAGTCACCAGATCCTTGACTTCATCAATATCCCGGTCACCGGCCGTAGGATGGTGGAAAACTCCGGTTGCCTGATAACGGCCATCCCATTCATTTTTGATGACAATATTGAATAAGGCTTTTGATAAGGACGGTACTGCGGTAAAACCACCTGTGGAACTTTCAATGGCTACGCCAAGGGCAAATTGTTTGGACAGATCCAGTTTGCTGGGATCCAGGTTCACATAAACCGTTTTGATGGATTCCCCGGCTGCAAACTTAAGGTCAAGGGCATCAATGGTATAAGCTCCTTCCAGTTGAACCAATTTGGTTCCATGTGCGGTATTGTATGCGGTGATTAATGCAGGGTCCAATTTCAGCTTAACGTCAACCGGAGTGGATAAATTGGCTTCCGAGTTTGCATCACGGAATACCTTGAATAAACCATATTTGACATTTCCTGCAACGGCATCCAAACCAGCCACGGTAATTTCATTTGCGCCAGCAGGAATCCGGAGTAGATTCGGACCAATCCCTTCGACTGCGTTTTCGCCTTCTTCAATACAGGAGGCAAAACTCAAGAGCAGGGATAGAAAAAATATATGTTTCAGTTTCATATTTCGAAAAATTACTATTGATTAATAAAAGTTATTTATCCCACCAAACTTTTCCATCCTGGCTGTCCGGACCTCCGAGCCTGCCAAGGGCAGCATCAAGATTGGCTTTATTCAGATTGTATTCCACGGACGGATAAGTAAACCTTCTTGGGATCTGTTTTGAACTGCTGACCGCCCGGGGAGTTGGTGTAAGGACGGGAGTATTGGTACGCCTCCATTCCGTCCACCCACTGCGGCCATCGGGGTAGATCGCGACCCATTTTTGGGTGTTGATTTTTGTTAAGTCTGCAGCAGAATTATCAAGGGCTACGGCAGTACCCTGCATATAAGCATTAAACCGGGAAGCTGAATAAACCCCCCATCTTTCCCAGGAAGCTTTTATCCCATCGGAATAAAATTTATTCTTATCCCCATTAACCCATCCCCTTTGAATTGCTTCGGCAATGGTCAATAATACCTGAGATGCCGACAAGACAACCAAGTCGGAACTCTGAGTACGCCATTCAGGGGCCAGGATCTTGGACCAATCCGCATTGGCATTGGTAAAAGTGATTGCTTCATCGCGGGTCAACCCATAAGGCACTCCTTTAACTTCATCCTTGGCATTCGGAGCGCCCAGGACCTGAAGCCGGGGATCATTCCAGCTTTGAAGGGTAGACACCATCACATCACTTATAGAATAATCCTGACGACCATCATAGAGGTTAAACCAGGGGTTTTTAAACGCTGCTCCGGGATAATCCAGGACTACATCATCAGCTGCAGAGGAAAGGTAACCGGCAGCATCCCCAAAAGCGGCTGCAAACTCAGATTTACCCAGGTTGGCATCCGCTTTGGACAAACGCATGGCCAGTACCAACCGCAATGAATTGGCAAATTTTTTCCATTTGGCCTTATCGCCGCCAAAAAGAATATCGCCTTGTGCAGATAATCCATTATCAAATTGGGCAATGGCTTCCTTCAGTTCCTTGTAAAATCCCTTGTATATATCCAACTGGGTATCATATGTTGGTTGGGCATCTCCTTTCAGCGCGGTACTGAATGGAACATCCCCCCAACGGTCGGTCTGATGCATAAAATGATAAACGAGGAGGATGCGGGCCACGGCAATCTGGTTGTTGTTGGAGCCATTGGCCAGAACTTCATCCTTAGTATCCGGGTTGGTATTGTTATCAATGATATTCTGCAGGTCATACATGGCCCCCGAATAATTACCGGTAAAATTGACCTGGATCACAGAATACAAGGATGCATCGGTGTATTGTGTTTCGGAAAAATATTGGCAATAAAGTCCTTCATTCATGCCCTGAGTCCAGCCGCCCAGGCCGGACAAAGCATTGGTCAGCAAGGCTGATGTTACGGGTACAGTGGTGGCATTTGGATTCCGGTTGAGATCTCCGAAATCAGAAAGGGAGCAGGTGCTGAACAAAACAGCAGCCGCCACAATGATTATAGATTTAAATGAATTTTTCATGTCTAAAATTTTTAGAATCCAACTTTTACGTTAAAACCAAATGAACGGGTTCCGGGGAATTGGCCGTTTTCGCCGTAAGATTGGGATATTTCGGATGGGTCAAAATCCTTGGTTTTGGAAGAAATCAACCAGGGATTACGAGCAATAAAAGAAACCACCAGGTTTTTAATTGCCGGCACACCCAGCTTATTGGTATTCACCTTGTATCCGATATTCACTTCCCTCAGCTTTACAAAATCCAACGGGTGAATATTGTCTTCGGCTATGCTGTGATTTCTGAATTGATGCCAGTAATCAAAGGCAGGCACGTATTTATCAACGGGTTTACCTTCGGCATCAACACCCACGACATGAACTCCGCCTCCTGTTTCTACGGGATCGCGGCTGGGATTGCCTTTATCGTTTACTTCGGCAGTGGCGGCAAAAAGCCCGGAAAATTTACCCCAATGGTCGGAAAGTGAATAGAATACCCCGCCTTTGGAGAAATCGATATTAAAATTGGCAAAGAAATTACCTACGCTGACTTCATTAAGGATACCCCCCGTCCAATCCGGCAATACTGACCCGAAATAGGTATCAGGTACGTTGATGAAAAATCCGCCTGCATCGAGAATGGGTGTTCCGGATGCATTGCGTTTGATACCTCCACCGCGGACCTGGCCCCAAAGTTGGCCAACCTGATGGACCAGGCGGGCGCCGCTGCTGGTACCAAAAGTACCCGTCTCCCGGATGATCGCGTCTATTCCGTCAGCCAATTCAATAATTTTGGTTCTGTTTTTGGCCCAGTTTACTGTAATGTTCCAACTTACATTCCTGTTGGAAATGGGGTTGGCGTCCAGGGTGAGTTCAACCCCATCCCGATCAACCCGGCCAGCGTTGATGTTTTTAGATGAAAATCCGCTGGTTGCAGATACAGGGACATTCAGGATTTCGTCCACTTTCTTTTCTTTGTAATAGGTTGCGGACAAACCGAAACGGTTGTGGTATACTTTTAGGTCAATCCCCCCTTCATAAGCGGAGGAGAGAGAGGGTTTTATATTAGGATCCACCAGTGCATCCGGAGTACCCATGAGGAAGGCTCCGTTCCATTGATTGGAATTGACACCATAGTTCAGGGCGAGCTGATAAGCATCCAGGTCCGAACCGACCTGGGCCCAACTGGCGCGCAATTTTCCAAAAGAGAAGAATTTAGTGTTTATCACCTCACTGAACAGGAAACTTACCCCAACGGAAGGATAGAAATAAGAGTTGGCATCCTTGGGCAGGGCGCTGCTCCAGTCGTTACGAGCGGCAAAGTCTACATAGAGGAAGTCCTTATAACCCAGGGTACCGGTACCGTATAAGCTGTTGACGCGTTTGAAGGAACGGCCACTGCCGAAGGTGATGGGCGTCGTCCTGGAGTTGGCCAGTGTAAACAAGTCCGGAACGGACAGGCCGTCTACGGTAGCCCCGGAAATGCTGGAAAACTGGACCTTCCGGATGTTTCCACCTGCTTTGACATCAAGGGAAAGATCCCCAAAACGTTTATGGTAGGAGGCGAGAGCTTCGTAATTATCCTCTTTTCCAGGTGCGCCATTCGTAGGTTCATAATAACCCTGGTTGTAGAAATAGTAGGATTTGAACCCGGTTTGAGTTGCGCTGTTTTCCAAAATACCCCTTCCAAATCCTTCGTTGACTACTTCAATCTGGTTTCTTCTCACCCAACCCTGGACAGTAAAGTCTTTGAATGGTTTAAATAAAAGACTGACATCCCCGAAAAGTCGGGTTCTTTTTGATTTCTGATCGATGTTGTCAAAAAAATCATAAAAATTGTACCAGTAGTTACCGCCATAAAATGAGAGCGGGCTGGTAAGATAGTTGCCCGGGTTGTTGTGGTTCCAGGAGGACAGGATGCCTTCCGGGGATTTCATACCCTGATATTCTTTTATTTTATTCAGATCCAGGTGGCGGTGGAACCACTGGTTGAAGGAACCTGAAGACTGATTTGCATATCCGTCATCAAACACCCCGTTTACATTCCAGTTGGAAACATTGATA
>CAYOPD010000168.1:0-7556 GCA_964405735.1 uncultured Saprospiraceae bacterium
TGCCTTATGAATATTAAGGTGAAATCGTCAAATTGATTAAATCTAAATATGCGTTTCCAGATAGAATCATTTTTGACTGTGCTGTTTACCGGTTTGCTGGTTACTCTTTCTGAAACCGCCTGCAAACAAGTGGAACCAAAGGTGGAGGTCACTCTTGATTCCGTACAACTCGCAGTCCAACATTTGCTGGCCAGGGCAGATTCCCTGGAATTGGATACACCGTATGAAGGGGTACCGGGTAATCCTTTATCTCACCAGGCTGCCGGCTTCGCAAAAATCATGTGTTCAGCGGTTTTTATTTCGGGGCTGGATCCTGTATTCGCTGCGGCCAACCTCGGGGGTTTTGTCTGTTCTTTTGAGGAAAGAAAAAATTTCGGCACCCCAAAAGTTGATTATTTGAAAAAGTCGGTATCGGTCGTTTTACCGGACAGTACCGTTCGTACGGCTATATATCTTGGGGATCAAAGCCAGGGATGCATATGCCTGCCGCAGGGGGAGGTCAAGCCCTATTTCAAACCTACTAAAGTGTTGCCCAAACTGCCCGAAGCGGCAAAGAGTCCCTGGCCCATGGGTGATTTGGTAGAACAAGAGCCCTGGCCCACTGAAGTGGACAAATTGAAAATCGACCAGGCTGTGCAGGCCGCCTTTGAAGGCGAAGGCATGACGGCTGCCTTTGTGGTCACTTATAAAGGTAAGATCATTGCTGAAAAATATGGGGAGAAGATCCGTTTAACCACCCCGCTTGAAAGTTGGTCGATGGGCAAGAGCCTGACCGCAACCCTGATGGGCATCCTGATCAAAGAGGGCGCCTATTCCCTGGACCAGGCAGCACCCATACCGGAATGGAAGGAGCCGGGAGATGAAAGGGCTAAAATCAAAATACAGGACATTCTCCATATGTCCAGCGGGCTTCGTTTCCGGGCACCCCAGGATCCCGATTATGATGCTTCCCTGGGATATCCCGATCATCTTTATGTTTACACCGGGGGGATCAATTCTTTCGCCTGGGCGGCCTCGCGCCCGCAACAATGGCCACCAAACGGCGTGGGCCGGTACCGCAACAGCGATCCGCTGCTGATCAATTACCTCGTCCGGCTGGCTGTGGAGAAAAAGGGGATGGACTATCATAGTTTTCCCCAACGCGCCCTCTTCGATAAGATCGGCATCCGCACCATGGTGATGGAGACCGATCCCTATGGCAATTTTCTGACCCAGGGCTACGAACTGGCTTCAGCCAGGGATTGGATAAGGCTGGGTAATCTGTATTTACAGGATGGGGTCTGGAACGGGGAACGCATCCTTACTGAAGATTTTGTAAAGTTTGTAAGCACCCTGGCAGAATCCTGGGTAAAGGATGGCAGGCCGGTCTATGGTGGATTTTTCTGGATCAACGGGGATGGAAAAAGGCCCATCCCCAAAGAAGCATATATGATGTTGGGCGCGGGTGGGCAATCCACTACCATTATCCCCTCGCATGGACTGGTCATCGTTCGCATGGGCCATTACCGGGGTGCGAGTGCAGGTCAGGTATCCCTGGATAATGCGTATAAATTGATTATGGAGGCAGTGCCTGCTTTGTGAGGGACACGTTGACTCGCACCTTATCCGGGTTAACCGTCGCTGAAGCTTATTTACAAAAATGCATCGTACAAAACGAATTGTTATGCACGATGCATTTGGATTGATTTGCCTGGACGTTTAATTGCGTTCAGGCCGGTTAAAACCGGTCATAAGAACGGTTTTAACCGGTCACTACACGGATTAACTCCAAAGCCGGTCCCAGGCCCGGATTTCATTCCATTCGGGAGTAGGTGCAAACATTTGCTGTCCTTTAATGATGAATTCCTTTACCACGTCTTCGTTGAGTTCGACCCCGATTCCTGGTTTTTCCGGTACTTTGACATAACCGTTTTTCACAAAGGGCTTTTCAATACCGGTCACTAAGTCTTCAAATCTGGGACTATCTACCGCATGGTGCTCCAGCCAGAGGAAGTTTTCCGTAGCCGCAGCGCTGTGCACGGCACCCAGGAAGGATACCGGACCGGCGGCATGATGATGCATAAATCCGATGCCATGGAGGGAAGCATAGTCCCCGATTCGTTTGGTTTCCAGTATGCCCCCAGCCGTATTGGGATCAGGATGTACGATATCCACAGCATGGTTGTCGATGAGTTCTTTAAATCCTCCTTCCAGCATATAGATGTCTTCGCCGGTCTGGGTAGGTGTAGTCGTCGACTGGGTAATTTCTTTCCATTGGTCGGTGTATTGCCAGGGAATGATGTCTTCGATATAGGCCAAATTGTATTTTTCCATTGCCCGGGCGATTTTGATGGCCTCATTCAGTCCGAAATGGCCCCAATGGTCGGTGCCCATCGGGATTTCATAGCCGATCTGGTTGCGCATGACTTCCACGAACTCACAGAGTTTTTCAATTCCTTTGTCGGTCACCTGCACCCCGGTAAAAGGATGTTTGGCCATATTGTATTTACGGTACTCATACTGGTAGGGATTGAGTTTTCCATCGGGGGCGTTGATCACAGCTCCCGGAGTGTCGCGCAAAAGGCCGATGCCGATATCCATTTTCAGGGCGGTATAACCTTTGTCAATCCGTTCCTGCATCCGTTTAGCATATTCCTGAGGGTCGCGTGAAATTGTTGTATCGCAGTAGACCCGCACCTGATCCCTGTATTTTCCTCCGAGAAGTTGATAGACGGGAACATTGTAGGCTTTGCCCACGATATCCCAGAGTGCCATTTCCACCCCGGAAACACCGCCGCCCTGGCGGGCATGGTGGCCAAACTGGCTGATGATCTTAAATAAGCGCTCGACATTACAGGGATTTTCTCCCAGAAGCCTGCTTTTTAAAAATAAGGCATATTCCTTGGCCGCCCCGTCGCGTACATCCCCATGGCCGATAATGCCCTGGTTGGTGTAAATGCGCACAATCGGAGTCCGGAATACCACGCCGCTGATTTCAGCGATGCGCATATCGGTGATTTTCAGGTCAGTCGGAGCTGAAAAACGGTTCACCTTCTGGGTAGTGTATTCCAATTGTTCTTCGATGGGTGCCATGGCCATCGTGCCCAGGCTCAGGCCGCCCAGGCTCAATTTCTGCAGAAAGTCTCTGCGTGGATTTTTGTCGTGATCATGCATGGTTTGATATCTTTTTAAAGTGAATAATAAAATTTAAAACTTGTTTTTTTCAAATGTAACGCGATTTTTGGGATTGTGGGTTCCGATGTTTCGGAATGCTTAATTGTATAATTGCGGAATTGTTTTATGAGTACCGTTTTATTCCTCATCCAATGTTTCTCTTACAAATCCCCATCTATTCTTTTTTTCCGGAACCGTATCCGTTATTTATTGGCCATTGGGGTCAGCGCCTTGGGCGAAAGAATTAGCTTTGAGTACAATTTTTGAACATTGGCCATATGATAAAATCCATGCTGACCGCTTGCCTGCTTGCCGGCGTTTCGATCTTGTTCTTCACCGCCTGCAAATCCGGTTCCGGTGTTGACACCGGCGGAATCGCCACGGACCCGGAGAGCATAAACAGGGGTATGTCCATATTCAATTTGCAATGCAGCCCCTGCCACAGTTTCCGGCAGGATGGGATTGGCCCGCAGTTGGGTGGACTGACTTTAGAACGTGAAACAGAATGGATTAAAAAATTTATCCTTAATCCGGCTGCCCTGATGGCTTCGGGGGATGGGACCGCAAAACAACTGGTGGACAAATACAAGGTCATCATGCCTGCCTTTGCCCTCAAACCGGAAGAACTCGATGACCTCCTGGCTTTTATGCATACCCATCCAAAACCAAGTTTCGCAGATACCAGCGGCATGATCGCGCTGGAAAATCCCATACCGGATACCATTGGGCATTCGGGCCTGGTGGTGGACCTGGAACTGATCACCCGCTTTCCGGCATCGAGCGATAGCGGTAAGCTGCCCCTGACCCGGATCACCAAGATGGATCCTCATCCCAATACCGGTGAAGCATACGTCCTTGACCTCAGGGGGAAACTTTACCGTCTCGAAAAAAATAAACCGGTGGTCTATATGGATATGGCCAGATTCCGGCCGAAGTTTATCAACCAGCCGGGCCTGGCAACGGGATTTGGAAGTTTTGCTTTTCACCCGGAATTTAATAAAAACGGCCTGTTGTACACCACCCATACGGAACCTCCGGGCACGGCAGCCGCGGATTTCGCTTTTCCGGATTCGATCAGGGTCTTGCTGCAATGGGTACTGATGGAGTGGAAGACGATGTCCCCGGGGGCTAAGGAATTCAACGGCACCGGAAGGGAATTGTTCCGAATAAACATGGAAAGCGGAATACATGGAGTCCAGGAGATCATTTTTAATCCATTATCCAAACCGGGTGACGAAGATTACGGACTGCTTTATATTGGAATTGGGGATGGGGGTGCGGTAGAACATGGTTATCCCTTCATTGCACATAACCTTAAAACAGTCTGGGGAGATGTCCTGCGCATCGATCCATCGGGCAACAACAGCCTGAATGGGAAGTATGGGATCCCTGCAAGCAACCCTTTCGCGAAAAACCCGGATGCCCTCGGGGAGATTTATGCCATTGGCTTCCGCAATCCGCACCGGATCACCTGGAGCAGGGCAGGGCAAATGCTGGTCAGCAATGTCGGCCATTTTAATATCGAATCTCTGAATCTCATTCTACCCGGACACGATTACGGATGGCCCCTGACCGAAGGCCGGTTTTTGGTAAATGCCTACGCGGACCTTAAAAAGGTATATGCACTTCCCCCCGACCATGGTGTGAAAATCACTTATCCTGTAGCAGCCTATGACCACGATGAAGGCAAGGCCATTACTGGTGGATACGAATACGCCGGTGAAGCCGTACCCTCCCTCAAAGGAAAATTTTTATTCGGAGACATCCCTACCGGGCGCCTGTTTTTTGTAAATATGGCGGATATTCAACCAGGCAGGGAAGCGGTGATCAACGAATGGTCCGTATCCTTCCAGGGCAAGGTCCAGACCCTAAGGGAACTTTGCGGGACCGATCGTGTGGACCTTCATTTCGGCCGGGATGCAGCCGGAGAAATTTATATCATGACCAAACCGGACGGGAAACTTTATCGACTTACAAAAGCGAAAGAAATTCATTAATGGAATTAATGGAATTAATGGAATTAAGGAAATTAAAGGAATAAAGAGAATGGCATGGATTTAGGTAGTTCTAAAACAATTTAGCATTTCAAAGCTTCGGAACAACAATTCCAAAATTCAACAACAATCAACTCTTGCCTGCTCCCGGTCCGCGCAGGGCTTTTCCGGCCCGTATGCCGGTATGGCCGTTTTCATCGAGGGTCATCCTGCCATTTACAATGACTGCCGAAAAGCCGGCTGAAAAGGCATGTGGCCGCTCAAACGTGGCCTGGTCTGAAACCGCTTCCGGATCGAAGATCACGAGATCCGCTTTATATCCCTCGAGCAATAAACCGCGGTCCTTGAATCCGAATTTGGAAGCCGGCAGGGATGTCATGCGCCTTATGGCCTCTTCCAGGCTGATGATTTTCTCTTCCCTGACATATTTGGCCAGTATCCGCGCATTGGTGCCGTATGCCCTGGGATGAGGCACGCCCCGGCCAAAGATCTGCACGCCCGCATCGGCGCCAAACATATTGTAAGGTGAACGCATGATGTTGCGCACATCCTCTTCTCCCATCTGATGGTAAACCATCTGGGCGCCGCCATTCAGGGCGATTTCCAGAAGCGTATTGATTTCGCTTTTTATAGTACCAGGCCTTTGCCATTTGGTATTGATCTGATGAATGTTCATTCCATTCAGTGATGTGTCGTGACTGCAATAAGCGACCACCGCATAACTGTAATTTTTATATTGGTTTCTCACCAGTTCCGTCTCCATTTCAAGGACGATTTTTTCTTTCAGTACAGGATTTTCCAGTCGGTATCGGAGACTGTCCTGTCCTCCCGCCAGGGCCCAGGATGGAATGCGAGAATGGAGATTGGTGCTGCTGGCCGTATAAGGATACTGGTCGATGGTGACTTCCACCCCGGACCGCCGGGCGGCTTCGACCTGCCATAGCGTCTTGGTGGATGAACCCCAGTTGTTCCTGCCGGTAATTTTAAAATGAGAAATTTCAACGGGCAGTTGGGCTTCCCTGCCGATGCGGAGGGCTTCATCGATGGCCTGGGTGACGGAATCACCTTCATCGCGGATATGAGAGGCATAAAGGCCTCCCCATTTGGCACTTTCCCTGGCCAATCCTATGATTTCTTCCGTTTTGGAAAAAGTCCCCGGAATATAGATCAGTCCTGTGGAAAGGCCCACGGCACCGGATTTCATAGCCCCTTCCACCAGCTTCTCCATTTGAATTTGTTCAGCCGGTGTTGGTCCCCGGTTTTCCAGTTTCATGACCTGACTGCGAATGGTATTGTGCCCGGCCAGGGAGGCAATGTTGATAGAAGTGCCCAGACTGTCTACTTTATGGAAAAAGTTTTCCAGGTCGGGGCTGGAGTTTCCGCAATTGCCGGTTACCACAGTGGTGACTCCGTCGTGGATATAATTGTCAGCAGTAGGTTTACTGAATATCCCGCCTTCGATATGGCCGTGTACATCAATAAAGCCCGGGGCAATGATTTTACCCCTGGCGTCTATGACCCGTTCCGCGGGAAGTTCGATGTTTTTAGAGATGGACTGAATGATTCCATTAGAGATATAGACATCGCTGTAAAACCAGGAATTGCCGGTCCCATCCAGTACCTTCCCGTTTTTGATCAGGATGGACCCCTGACCGATCCCTGCGGTTGTTGTAAGAAGGATGAAGGTGAAGAAATTAATCATGTGCATTTTTCAATAATTAAGGAATTAAAGAAATTAAGAATGAAGATGCTCGCTTGCAGAAACAAGAGGAATCATCTTGGAATATCCTTCTTCAGAATTTTCCCCGTCGCACTCATAGGCAATGCCGGCATAAACCTTATTGAACGGGGGTATTTATAATCAGAGATTCTCTCTTTGGCCCATTGAATCAATTCTTCCTCCGTGACCGTGGTGCCATTCTTCAGCACCACACAGGCCATTATTTCTTCGCCCAGCCGTTCGTCTGGTATGCCGATCACGGCAGCCAAAGAAACCGCGGGGTGATGGAGCAACAATTCCTCAACTTCTCTTGGATAGACATTAAAGCCGCCGCGTATAATCATGTCCTTGGTGCGGTCCACGATATAATAGAATCCATCCTGATCCCTGACCGCGACATCTCCGCTGTGCATCCAGCCATTGCGCAGGGCTTCCGCGCTGGCTTCCGGTTTTTTATAATAGCCTTTCATCACATTGTGGCCGCGGTATATCAGTTCCCCTTTTTCCCCATCCGGCACTTCCTGGTCTTTTTCATCCACGATTTTAACATCGACACCCCATGCGGGTTTGCCAATGGAACCGGCTTTACGCCCCTGGTCCAGCATATTGAAAGTGACTACCGGGGATCCTTCTTACATGCCATAGCCTTCAATGATTTTTAACTTAAACCGGGTTTCTAAATCCTCGAG
>CAYOPD010000169.1:0-2141 GCA_964405735.1 uncultured Saprospiraceae bacterium
TTTCATATTCAGCAACACGACCAGTCGGACTGTGGCGTGGCTTGCTTATTGTCCGTTCTGCGTTCCTTTGGGGGCAACCTCCCCCTGAGCACCCTCAGGGAATGGAGCGGGACTACAATAACCGGGACCACCATGCTCGGCCTCTATCAGGCAGCCTCCAGACTGGGTATGGATGCCCAGGGATTTGAAGCGGACATTGAACATCTCAAGAACCTGAACGACCCCGCCATACTGCATGTGCAGACCCGTGAAGGCATATTGCATTATATAGTTTGTTTTGGTTATCACCCGGATACCAATCGGTTTGAAATCAGCGATCCCGCCGAATACGGGATTAAATTTTTTTCACCTAAGGAAGTGGAAGCGTTATGGCATTCCAGAGCCTTGTTGTTATTAAAGCCAACACCGGCAATAAAAAAGGCAGCCCGGAACGACTCCTTCCTTCAAAAAATGAGGTGGTTGTATGGCTTTGCCCGGCCGGACTTTGACCTTCTTTTGGTTTCTTTTTTCATCGGCGTGTTTATCTCCTTACTGGGACTGTCGGTAGCCATTTTTTCACAAAAACTGATTGATCAGATCCTTCCCGAAAAAAACCTGGCCCGCCTCTTTGCCGGATCCGGGCTCCTCTTGTTTTTATTGTTGCTTCGGTCCGGAATTGGATATATCCGGCAATTGTTTCTCCTGCGCCAGACCCGTGATTTTAATGTGCGCATCATCCGCTTTTTTTATTCTTCCCTGCTGAACCTGCCAAAACCTTTTTTTGATACCCGCAAGACCGGAGAACTCATATCCCGGATGAATGATACCGCAAGGATCCAGCAAACGGTATCCAATGTATTTACCAGTTTCACCATTGAAGCGGTGGTCATCCTGATCACCACCGTGGCACTTATGTTTTATCATTTGCAGCTGGGTCTTTTGTCCCTGTTGTGGTTGCCTGTTTTTGGTTTTATCGTATACCGGTACAACAAACCCCTGATCGAAGGCCAGCGAAAAGTCATGTCCACCTATGCCCTGAACGAAAGCAATTACATCGATACCATTCAGGGGGTTGGGGTGATCAAAATGGCCAATGCGGAAGCGCGCTTCACCGAACAAACCCTGGGCGTCTACCGGGTTTTCCAGGAAAAACGTTTTGAACTGGGGCAACTTGCAAACCGTTTCGGTACCTTCTCTCAAATGGCCGGTTCCGTTTTTATTGTGGGTTTGATCGTATTCAGTTCCATCCTGGTGCTTCGCGAATCTATTTCCATCGGGACCGTGATGGCGGTCATCCAGCTCATCGGCATGGCCATGGCTTCGGCTTCTTCCATCGCCCTGATCAACATCGTTTTGCAGGAAGCCAAGGTGGCCCTGGACCGGATGCAGGAATTCACCGCATTGCCTCCGGAATTCGATCCAACGGAGGAATCCGGTAAAAGAAACATCCCCTCTTTCAATTCAATTTCCGTGAAGGACCTGGACTTCCGGTTTATCGGCCGGCCTCTTTTGCTTGATCAATTGAGCTTTGAAGTGCATAAGGGAGAAATCATCGCCATCCTGGGTGAAAGCGGCAGCGGAAAAAGCACCCTGCTCCAAATCATTCAGCGTTTTTATCAGCCTGAAAACGGAACGATCCTGGTGAATGGCCTTCCCATGAATGAATATTCCATCCCGGGATGGCGCAAAATCACCGGCGTGGTGCCCCAGGATTTAAAATTATTCAATGCCTCCCTGCTTGAAAACATCCTCCTGCGCCCTGTTGAAGAAACCGATGTGGAACCCCTTACCGCTTTTTTTGAGCAATATGGTTTTGATAAACATTTTACCAAACTCCCGGGAGGATATCATACTTTATTGGGTGAAGAAGGAATAAATATCTCCGGGGGCCAGCAACAACTGGTTGCCCTGGCCAGGGCCCTGTTCCCAAAGCCGCAGTTGCTTTTGCTCGACGAAGCGACTTCGGCCATGGACCGCTTTACCGAACAGACCATCCTGAATTTATTGCAGTCCATCCGCCCCCATACCGCGACCATCATCATCACGCACCGCCCAAAGACGGCCTCCATAGCGGACCGGATCTATATCCTGGAAAACGGCCGTTTCAGCATCAGCGGTTCACCGGCAGAGCTCCTGAATACTAAAAATTTTTACAGCGAAGC
>CAYOPD010000169.1:2241-7404 GCA_964405735.1 uncultured Saprospiraceae bacterium
ACCACCACACCTGCTTGCCATCTTCGTAAGTAAAAATCCTTTCCTCCTTGCTGTTGCATTCCCTGCAATTCAGCCAATACAAGCCATTTCCGGGAACCTCCTTGTATTCGAGGGAAAAACCGGTTGCTTTTTGTATGCCGGCGGAAACCCACTTGCCCTTCCAGTAATACAGTTCATAAGTTGCCCCTTCACGGATGGCATTGGCATCGGTAGCCGGTATAAACCGGATCTTTTCAATCAAGGTATTTTTGCCCAGGTCAAGGCCCGCCCAATGCGCTTCTGTGCTGTCCGCGGTTAATTTTATGGTTCTTCCTGGAAAACCATCAAAGGCAAGGCCCGGATCGGGAATATTTCCTATAGGCCTTCCGGCCAGGGGCTGACTTTCTCCGGTTCCGTAAAATTCCATTTCACCCAGTCTGAACGTAAGTTCTTTGTCAAAAACGATCCTTACATAACGAAAACTGTCCCGGATCGACGGATATGCCTGGGCCCAAACAGAATCATAACTTGCACGGTCTTTAAACGAAAGATCGTTTTGGATTTTGGGGATATAGATGGTCCGCGCTTCCGGTATTTCAAAAAGCACCACTGGTTTTGTGAACATGGAATCCAAGCCGGCTTCAAACCGGGCCCCGGTGAGGGTGCTCTGAAGAAATTGTTTCCATCTTCTTTTAAAAGGGAATTTACGGTACAGAATCAATTTTTGCGACACGGCGGGATCTACATCTATTGATTGCTGGGGGCCCTCCGCAGGAAGCAAAACCGGGGAGCCCGCCGCTTCATACCGGTGGTTATTGTAAAACATGGGCATGTAGACCAATCCACGACCCATCTGGGAAAATTCAACTTCGTTATTCTTTAGAATTCCTCCTGCAAGGGCGACCCAGTCCCGCAATTTGAATACACATAAATAAACCGCTGTTCCATCCTTTCCCTTTATCCGCAACCGGATGTCTCCAACTTTGGTATAGGCTGAGGTCACGTCCAGGATCCTTGGATCGACGATAAAATCGGGTATGTGCCGGATGCCGTATTCGTGCGCCTTAGCGGCAAAACTGGATTCCACCCAGGACAACCTTCTGCGAAAGACCTTGGCAAATTTATGATCGCCCTCCCGCAAATAAGACATTTCTCCGGGTTCTGTTTCTCCCCCTTCAAATGGAATACTTTCACCGTCACTCAGTATCAATGCATCCCATTTATGTGTATCGTTTATATTACCATACTGAGGAACATAGTCAATGGCTACGGGAATCCCCATGGCTCTTGAGGCATAGGCTCCCAGGCTTGCCATTTCTATACAATCTCCTTTTTGACCAGTTAGGATCTGCCCGATGCTCAGCGCAGCCGGATAATCTCCCAGCACCCTTGAAAAATTAAACCAGGTCAATTGTTCATTGACCAGGCCACAGGTGATCTCCAGCATGGAATGATTGACAGAAGGATCGATCAGTATTTTTTTGTATCTCGTCCTCAGGGTGTTTCTCCAGTCTTCCGGGTATTCATTAAAACATTTATAAGGTAAAATATAATTGCAGAAAGCGTCAAAGCTGACCCGATCCTTCCAGGGCGCCGTTTGCCAGGATTCATAGGCTTCGTCCGTATTTTTTATGAGGTACTCCGAAGACAAATGTTCCAGATCCTTTTTCAGAACCAGGACCTCTTTCTGCAAGGGGCCGATCAGGCTGTCCAGACTTTTTCGCAATGAGTCTGTTTGTACGTTTGAATATTTTCCTATCCGCGGAAAGAACAAAGCATCAAACCGCTCCAGCCATTTCCCGCCATAATGGTATTCATTTTCCATATTGGCGATCATTACCTGGACTGCTTTCAGCTTGAGGCTGTCTGCCGGGTTCCCGGAATAATGCCTGATCACCTTTTCCAGTTCAGGCCGGTTGTTTCCCGCCAGTTTTAGGTTGCGCTCCAGCACCTGTTGATGCCCGTTTGGGGCCGGGGTGCAGGCATTGAGCAATAGAAGAAGAACATAGATCCGTATAAACAAGACCTTACAAAAAGCGAATTGAAAATCTGACTTACAGAAAAACATTTGGACTATCTTCTTGGTTTTTTGTTGAAAACCATTAATATGCTTTTTAAAATTCGTACAAAGTAAAATTCTTGCAAATGATCATTTGCCCAATGAGTTTGCCTGAGCACCTCCTCCTTTAATTCTTTATTTATTAATTACTTTAATTACTCTATCACCACCACACCTGGCCCCCCCCCTCATAAGTAAATGGCCTTTCCTCCCGGTTGCCGCAGTTCCGGCAGCGCAGCCAATAAACGGTGCCGGAGGGTATGCCGTTGTATTCCAAAAACACCCCTGAAGCAACCTGGGTGCCGGCCGAAATCCAATGATCCTGCCAGTAGAACAATTCATATTTTTTTCCCGGTTCAATGCTGTTTTGATCATCCGCAGGCAGATATCTTATTTTACGGACCGATACCCTTTTACCCAGGTCCAGGCCCACCCAGGCTGAATCTATCTTGATGCTATCCGGTTTGATGCTGCGCCCTGGAATGCCATCGAATGCCGATGCGGGATCAGGAACGTTTCCCATCGGAATTCCTTGAAGTGGTTTTCCATCCTCCCTGTGATATACTTCCAGTTCGCCCAGGCGGACAGGTTGTCCTTGGGGAAAAAGAAACCGTACAAAACGAAATGAATCCGTGTCTGGAAGAATGGCTTGCATCCAGAGTGAATCATAACGCGTACGGTCTTTAATAGTAAGGTCCCTTTGGTACCGGGGTCGGTACCGGCCCGGTATGGGCAATATTTCATGCAACAATACCGGGTCCTTAAAGTCCGGGGATTGGCTTCCTTCCAGACGGGAATGATACAAAGGAGTTTGCATGTAATCGTTGATCCGGGCTCTTTTCAGGGGATATTTTCTAAATAATTTGAGGGATTGATTCTTGTGGGAATTTATTCTTAACTCCTGTACCGGGACACTCCCCTTTACCAAAATCGGAGGTCCGGCAATCTTGTATTGGTGATTTTTATAAAACATGGGCATGTATAGGACTTCCTGTCCCATGTCCGGGAACAAGGCTGTTTGATTATGAATAATTGTACCTGAAACCGCCTTCCAGGATCCGCGGTCAAAAAGACATAAATAAACCGGGGTGCCCTCCCTCGAATTGAACTTAAGAAAAACATCCTTCACCTGGGTATAGGCCGAAGTCACATCAGAAATCCGGGGATTGCTCAGTATTTCCGGAATTTCCCTGATCCCTGCTTTAATAATTTTAGCTGCAAAAGAGGAACTGTCGTAGGCAGCTTTTCTTCTGTACGCTTTTGCAATTTTACTCTCCCCCTCGCTGATGCTCCGGTAATCCCCCGGGTAACCTTCAACGCCAATAAAGGGCCAAAATTCTCCTTCCGGTAAAATCAGTGCATTCCACATATGGGCCCCTGAGAAATTAGCCCAAAGTGGCGTGAAGTCTATGGCTACCGGGATCCCCAGCGCTCTTGCTGAATAGGCCGCCAGATTTGCCATTTCCACACAATTGCCTTTCTTCCCCTCTAAAATCTGGAAAATACTCAATGCTGCCGGATAGTCCGAAAAATCCTCCGAATAACCAAACCAACGCACCTCATCATCGACCAAAGCACAACTGATGTCTTCCATCGCGTCCGGAATATTGGGATCGTCCAGGATATACCGGTATTTGTTTCGCAGAAACGAACGCCATTCTTCAAAGTGCTCCGAAAATGACTTGTACGGAAGCACGTAATTGCAAAAGGAATCAAAATCCACTTCGTTTTTCCAGGGGGCATTTTGCCAGGCATCAAAGGCTTCGTCAATATTGCCGATCAGGTAACCTGAGTTTATATGTTGCAGGTCATACCGCGTTTCCACTTTTGCCTCATCGGATCGGCCGATAATATTTTCAACCGAATCTTTCATCTTCTTTATTTCATCATTTCCAAGTCCTGCTGTTCGGGTGAATATTGGATCAAATTGTTCAAACCAATCTCCGGCCAGGTGTTTGCTGTCTTCCATATTGCTGATCAGAAAAATGGCCGCCCTGAGTTTCAGGCTGTCTCCCGGATCCTGCGAATACCTGGCAAGTACTTTTTCCATCTCCGGCCTGTTTTTTCCGGAAAACTGCAGGTTGCGCTCCAGCGCATTTTGAGACCCGGTTTCTATCCGTGTGCATGAACAATGTAAAAGAAATACAAGAAATATATACCCCCCCATTGATATGGCGGGTCCATTGCCGGGCTGAAAATCTGTCTTTCCAAATAACCGTTTATGGAGCAACCTCATCGTGCGTTTTTAATTCTTAATTTTTAATTCTTAATTTCTTAATTATTCCATCACCACCAAACCTGTTTCCCGTTTTCATAAGTGAACGGCCTTTCATCGGTATTTTCGCAATTGTAACAACGGATCAGGTACAAACCTCCCCGGGGCACCTGTTCATAATGCAAAGAAAATCCGCTGGCCTGCTGCATGCCGGCCGATACCCATATGTCCTTCCAATAAAACAATTCGTATTTTTTACCCGCTTCGATCGCATGGCTGTCATCCGCGGCAATATATCTTATTTTTCCAATCGGCTGTGGCTGTCCCAGGTCCAGGCCCACCCAAAAGGCGTCCGAACTATCTGTTTCAAGTTTGATACTCCTGCCCGGAATGCCGTCAAAGGCCAGGGCGGCCCCGGAAACATTGCCAATAGGCTTTCCTTTAAGGGGTTGGTTTTTCCCTGGAGCATAAAACTCCAGCTCCCCCAGTCTCAGGGGATTCCCTTTTTTAAAAACCAAACGAATATATTGAAACCGGTTTGACTGATCCGGGAAAACCTGCTTCCAGATGGAATCGTATTCATAGCGGTCCTTCAGGTCAAGATTGCTGTAGATACTGCTCCGGTAGGGTTTGCGGACTACTTTTATCTCTTGCAACAGAACCGGGTTCCTAAAATCGGGATTATTATCAGCTTCAAACCGGGCTGAGATCATAGGGGCATCCAGGATCCGCTCCATCCATCTTTTAAAAGGGTACCTGCGTGGAAGGTCCATAGCCTGATCCCCGTCTTCACCGGCTATAAGCTGTTTGGGGTTCCCCTCTACAGGCAGCATGACGGCAGGTCCCAGGGCTTCATAATTTCCCCTTTTATGTATCATCGGCACATAGACTTCCCTCTGGCCGGACTGCC
>CAYOPD010000170.1:0-7316 GCA_964405735.1 uncultured Saprospiraceae bacterium
CAGCTATCAGCTATCAGCTATCAGCTATCAGCTATCAGCTATCAGCTATCAGCTAAAAACCAAAATTAAGCGTTCGGAGTTCAATAGTTCAGCACAAATTTAACCAACTCTTCAGCTTAAGTCTCGCATACCATTGAAGACCAGCAATATGCTCTATTTTTTATATCTATGCCTCCAGGGATACCAGTTGAAGAAAATCCAGGAAAAGGTGAAGAGGATTCCCCAATAAAAAAACTCCGAACCCCAGGCCCAGATCAGGGGATAGTGCTCAAAATGAACCACTTTATAAACATAAAATACATACACCACTACGGCCAGGATTTCTATGCCCAGGTTGATCCGCGTGAGGCCGGTGCCGCTGATCGCGTTCAGCCAGATGGCTCCCTGGGACATGATCAGGATAGCCAGTGATACCACGCGTATGACCGGTATGGCATCATGGGTAAAGCCGCTTGACGAATTATAGATTTGGAAAAAATATCCCGGGAAAAGATTCAGAATCAGGCAAAACGGTAGAGTAATCAAAATACTGAGGGTACCGATTTTTTTAATCAAGGGAATGACTTCATCCAGCCGCTCCTGGCCGATCAAATTGCTGACCATATTGTTGCTGGTGGAAGCCAGCGCCCAGATCGCTACCCCGAAAATCCCAAAAACATTGCGCATGGTGTTCGAAATGGCAAGAGCCCGCTGGCCCAGGTGCTCAATCCATAGGTAAAAAAGCAGCCAGCTGATGATGCTGATCAGGACCTGGAAGATCAGGGGTGCCGAGCGGTCTGCGATGCGCAAGGCTGATTCCCAGTCCCAGCGCCTGAAAGCCAGAAGCCTGAATGTCTGTGGTAATCTCCTGTACCACAGGAAACTATGCACCACCACCATACCTACCGCTTCAGCACATACCGAAGCCCATGCCGCTCCATTAAAACCCATTGCCGGAAAACCAAAATGGCCAAAAATAAACGCATAGTCCAGCAGAATATTTGTAGCCGCTTCACATACTGAACCAATCACCAGGAACCTGGTATTATTTGTACTGATGAGAAAAGAATTACCTACCTGGTAGGCATAAAGAAATGGAAGCCCGAAAATCCGGATCCGGATAAAATCGATGGCGGATTGAAGGACCTCCTGTGATGAAACCTGGCTTTTCAGCACAAAAGGGGCCAGCAGGTAGGTGACCGCGATGCCTAAAACAGCAGTAAACAAGATCATGCGCAAAGCCTGGCTGATCAACCGGCCAATGTCACTTCGCTTTTCAGAGCCAGCGCTCCGGGAGAGGAGAGACTGTAGTCCACTGTTGAAACCAAATCCGATTACGGCAAAGACCAGGTAATACACCCCGGTGATGCCCGCCGTACCCAATTCCAGCTCTCCCAGGCGGCTGAGAAAAATATTATTGACCACATAATTGATCTGGGGGATCAGAATAGAGAAAGAAATAGGAATGGCAAAGCGCAGAATATCTGAAAAGGAAGTATTTAATTTAAGTTCGTTCATGGCGTCCCGGATATCCTGCGGGGGCCAAATATCAGGAGAAAATTTTGAATATCAGTTGTGAGCAATCAGTTGTCAGTAGTTTGACCTTAGCCCATTCGCTGTTCGAAATATCCTGCATTCAATGGTTATTAATTATATGCTGAAGGATGCATTGGAAATGTACAGCAATCCTGAAGAATGGTGAATGGACTAGTGATTGCAGATTACCCATATTGGGACATTACCGGCCACCGATCGCCGATTGCAGATTGCCGATCCCTGATTGCTGATCACTGTCTACTAACTGCTCCCCGCTATCCACCCCGTAGTCCAGGCCGCCTGGAAATTAAATCCACCGGTAAGGGCATCGATATTCAGGACCTCACCGGCGAAATACAAATTCGGGATCTTTTTACTCTCCATGGTTTTCAGGTCAACCTCTTTCAGGTCCACTCCCCCGCAGGTCACAAATTCTTCCTTAAATGTACTTTTACCCCCGACCTTGAATATCGCTTCGGTGATTTGCCTGGAAATTAACCCGATTTGTTTCCTGGATATCTCCTGCCAGTTTTTTTTACCAAAGCCCCAAAGGTCGGTCCAGGACTGCCACAGCCTTGCTGTAAAATGAGCCGGCGGCGACAGGCCAACGGGTTTGTTCGGGTTGTTCTGTTTATACTCATGAAAAAATGACATCACCGAATCGGTTTTTTCAGGGTACATAAAATTCATGGCAATATCAAAATGGTAACCTGCCTTATGAAATTCTACAGCGCCAATAGCGGAAAGTTTTAATATGGCTGGCCCGCTTAGCCCCCAATGAGTGATGAGCAAAGGACCGGTTGCCCGATGGCCAAATTTAAGGTCCCTGACTTCCACTTCAGGCCAGGACACCCCTTGAAAATCCATGAGACGTTCATCACGGATGTTAAAAGTAAACAGGGATGGAACGGGTGATAGTACATGATGGCCCAGGACTTCCAACATTTTCCAGACTTTTTCACTGGATCCGGTGGTCATGATCAGCCGGTCAACAAATTCAATTCCGGATTTCCCGGTAAAATGCAGATGAAAACCTCCCGCTTCGATCCGTTCTATTGAATCCAGATCATGTGCCGTATGGAGTTCTATTCCCAACCGGGCTGCTTCCCCGGTCAGGCAATCGATAATGGTCTGGGATTTATCCGTCACCGGGAAAACCCTTCCATCCGGCTCCGTTTTTAAAGCGACCCCTCTCTCCTCAAACCACTGCATGGTATCCGAAGGCTGGAACCGGTGAAAAGGCCCTATCATTTCCCTGGCGCCGCGTGGATAATACCGGATAAGGTCCCTGACCGCAAAACAGGCATGGGTGACATTGCATCTTCCCCCTCCCGATATTTTTACTTTTCCGAGTACTTTGTTTGTCTTTTCAAAAATGCACACCGAATGATCCGGATGGATGGATTTATACCGAAGGGCCGCAAAATAACCGGCCGCCCCACCCCCGATGATCCCTGTTTTCAGAAAACGGTTTTTAATTTTTTACGGTTTCTTTTTTCAAATACTTATCCAGGAACACGGCCACCTGGCCATAACCTTTTATTTCATTTTCCTTCTTCAGGAATCCATGTCCTTCATCCGGAAAAAGGACATATTCCACCGGGACGTTGTTTTTGCGCACGGCTTCCACAATCTCATCGGATTCAACCTGCAACACTCGGGGATCATTGGCTCCCTGAAGGACCATTAGCGGTTTATTGACCCGGGATGCGTGGAATAATGGAGAAATGTTGTACAAACGAACACTGTCTGCCGTAAACGGATCTCCCATTTCATCGTATAAAGCCTTTCGGAAGGACTCCCAATAGGGCGGGATGGATTTGAGGGTTCGCAGCCAGTTGGTCACTCCGAAAATATTGACCCCTACGTTAAAAGCGTCCGGTGCAAATGTGAGGGCAGCCATGACCATGTAGCCGCCATAGGATCCGCCGATGATGCCTATTTTGCCGGTATCCACTTCAGGAAGGCTGGCCAGGTAGGTTTTGGCAGCGATGCAATCCCTGAGATCGGCATCGCCGTGTTTCCGGTCATCCATTTTGAAAAAGGACTTACCATAACCGCTTGATCCCCGGTTGTTGATCCCCAGGACCACGTAACCCTGGTTAACCAGGTATTGGATGAGGGAAGAATAGGATTGACGGGTCTGCCCTCCAGGGCCCCCATGCACAAAAACAAGGGCAGGCACTTTATTCCCAGGATGTGCCTGTTTTGGGATCCATTGGATGCAGGGGATTTCAAGCCCGTCGTACGATTTGAACCGAATCACTGACGCATCAACCAGGTCAGCCGGATCGATCTCCGGGGACAGGTTTCGGGTAAGCTGGGTGGTTTTGCCCCCGGCAAATTCATGCACATAAATATTGGTTGGAGAGCTTGAGCTGCCTGCTCCAAAGGCCATCTTCCCGTCGGATTTTGAAAAAAACACATTATTGATGCTGAGTGAGCCCAGATCGAGATTCCCGAGTTCTTTGTTTTCAGGTTGCTGAAAAATATGAATGGCCGTCTTGCCATCTTCGTTCACCCCGATCACCCGGTATTTCCCGGATTCCGATTCATAGGCATACATCACATCCCAGCTGGGTTTATACACTTCGGATTTCTCACCGGTCACGAGGTCATGCCTTACCAGGAACTGAAACTCATTATCCCGGTCCGTCAACAAATACAAATACCGGTCATCCTTACTGAAAAACAGGGCCTGGTTGGACTGGTCGCCTTCGTGCGGGGTAATATTGGAGGCTTTTCCTGTATTCAAATCCACGAGGTAAATATTGCTGTTGCTGGTGGTAATGCTTTCAGTCAGGCTCACAAACTTTTTATCTTCGGACACCGAACCGACGTTGAAGCCCAGGTTGTTTTGATAAAATAGGGACGGCTTCCAGGTGCTCACGTTCATTTCATAGACATCAAAAAAGCGGGGATCCCGTTGATTTGAAGTATAGAATAAACTTTTCCGGTCTCTCGCCCACTGAAGGAATCCCGCTTTCACCTTCTCACCGGGTGTCAGGTCCCGGACTTCTTCACCAGGCACCTGCAGGTATATATGGTCATTTTCATTTCCTCCTTTATCTGCAGAATAGAGGTATCCCGGGCTACCGGGAACATAACCAATCATAAATATGGATTCGCTGGAAGAAGCAGTAAGAGGCCTTATGGAGTCGCCATTCACAGGCAATTCATACCCGTTGAATATCCCCGATGCATTGGAATGCACAAGGAGGGCGGATTCATCGGCATTAAATTCCACAGCACCCACATTGGTGGTTTTATAGAACTGGTCAATCGAATAAACTTTGGGCTGCCGGGAAATGGCCTGTTCTTCGGATTTTTTACAGGAAACCGCCAGGAGGACGGGGACAAATAGAATCAGTATGTTATTTTTCATGCTTGGGATTTTTTTGAATGGTTTGGTTTATAAAGCCCTGAAGCACCTTGAGGGCGGGTGAAAAGGAGGTATTGTTGTTGATGATGAGGTCGACATCATCCTTATGGGGTAGTATAAAACGTTCAAATGCCGGCAAGACATGTTTTTCGTACCGGTACAACACATCATCCAGGGGGTAGTTTCTTTCCACCTGGTCCCTTTTAATCCTCCGGATGACTTTCAGGTTTTCTTTGGCCTCAATATAAATTTTGAGGTCCAGCATGGATTTCAGAGCCGGAATATGAAAGATAAACAACCCTTCCACCACAATTACGGGAGCGGGAAGAAAATGTAGGGTCCTGGGTTTTTTGGCCTTATTGTTGAAATTGTATTCCTGAATGGCAATGGCTTTGCCTTTAATCAGGGACCGGATACTTTCTGCAAATTTTTTAAGGTCAACGGAGGACGGCAGGTCAAAATTGATCACGCCTTCATGGTCTTTTTTTTGTTCCTGGCGGGGATGGTAAAAATCATCCTGTGAAATAATACAAACTTCTTGAGGGGCATACAAGGATCTCAGTTCCTTGATAAACGTAGTCTTGCCCGAACCACTTCCCCCCGTGATTCCAATGAGTACAGGTCTTGTTTTCATGCCCCCCCGAAGGTATTGAAAAATGAGCATGCTACGAATGCGGTAGTTTTAAAATATATTTTTCTCCTTGGGGCTGAATAAATAGTGCAAAATTCCCTTACAGAGCCAAAAAAAGGCGAGGTTTCTCCAGAACCTGCCAGACTGATTAATTTGAGATCGGTGTGGCTAGCCGCCTGGAGAATTCCAGCCAAATCAAGCCTTATTTTTTATCTTTCAAGCTCAAATTGCAAAAATGGATTTTCTCTCAATCTTAAGGGCTCTCCTGGGCATGACCGTTTTACTGGCTATTTGTTACGCTTTGAGTTATCACCGCAACCGGATTGACTGGAAACTGGTGGCCAGCGGCATTGCGCTGCAGCTCGCCATTGCCCTCGCAATGCTTAAAGTCCCTTTTCTGAGAGTGGTTTTCGAAGCCGTGGCCAATTTTTTTGTTCTGATGATCAACAGCGCGGGCCAATCCGCGAAATTCCTGTTTGGGGATTTGGCCAACGGTTCGCCATTCGGCTTTGCATTCCTCGTCCTGCCGACCATCATTTTCTTTTCTGCTTTGTCTTCGGTATTGTACTATTACGGCATCCTTCAAAGAATCGTTTATGGATTTGCCTGGGTGATGAACCGGACCATGCGGCTTTCGGGAGCTGAGAGCCTGGCCGCCGCGGCAAACGTTTTCATCGGGCAGACAGAAGCTCCCCTGGTCGTAAAACCCTATCTGGAAAAAATGACCCGGTCTGAAATCATGTGTTTGATGACCGGTGGTTTCGCTACGATTGCAGGAGGTGTATTTGGGGCTTATGTAGCTATGCTGGGAGGAGACAGCCTCGAATCGCAGCGGTATTTTGGCCTTCACCTGCTCACCGCTTCAGTCATTTCTGCCCCTGCCGCTATAGTTGCTGCCAAAATGATCCTGCCGGAGACCGAACCGGAAAAAGTAAGTTCAAAAATTCAGATCACCCGGGACCAGGCCGGGGCCAATGCCCTCGATGCCATTTCCAGAGGGACGACGGATGGACTGAAACTGGCGGTCAACGTGGGAGCAATGTTGCTGGCTTTCATGGCCTTTATTTACCTGTTCAACCACGCCTTTGACTGGATTGGATCCATCACCGGGCTCAATGAAACCATTAAAAATGCCACGAACGGCACCTATTCCGGCCTCAGCATTCAATACCTGCTCGGCATGATATGCGCTCCGATCGCCTGGCTCATCGGAGTGCCATTCCAGGACATGGTCGCCGTAGGCCAATTGATTGGTGAGAAAACCGCTTTAAATGAATTTGTAGCCTATTCTTCACTCGCTCAAATGAAAGATACCCTGGCTCCTGCTTCTGTGGTGATTGCCACCTATGCCCTCTGCGGCTTTTCCAATTTTGCTTCCATTGGCATCCAGATTGGCGGAGTGGGCGCCATTGCCCCGGGTCAAAGACAAAACCTGATCACTCTTGGCCTTCGCGCCATGATCGCGGGGACCATCGCTTGCCTGCTTACGGCAGCCATCGCCAGGATGATTATTTGAACCTTGACTTAAAATAGGGTTGTTTGGCGTTGGGTGTATGAACATTGGAGGAATTCCAGGTTTATAACAAGACCTGGAAGGTTTCAATACTCATTAAACAAAAAAAATTCCAGGTCTAGTTATCCAAATGTAAAAACATACTCCCGCCCCCGAGGCATGGCATCAGGACCCGGGACTGTCAAACAACTTAGGCGTTTTGTGGCAACCTATATGCCTACTTTTACTTACCTATCAAAACTGGTAAACTGGTAAACTGGTAAACTGGTAAACTG
>CAYOPD010000171.1:0-7159 GCA_964405735.1 uncultured Saprospiraceae bacterium
TGAAGTTAGTCAGTTAATCAGTTAGTCAGTTAATCAGTTAGTCAGTTAGTCAGTTTGTCAGTTAGCTAGTTAGTTGGTTAGTGGTCGCCAACCCTAGCATCCTGCGTCGTAAGATACCGGTAAGCATCAGAATTGGGATTTCAACTAACCGCACAGTTATTGTATCAAAATCGGACAGTATTTTATACCAATTTCGGTGTAAATAATTGAAATTCATAATTATATGATTGTGGCATGCCGTTTACAGGTATCAGGATATGTTCAAAAACTACATGCTGGCCGGAATGAGGGACCTGTGGAAATCCAGGTTCTTTTCGGTAATCAATGTTTTTGGTTTGGGCATCAGCATCTCAGCCTGCCTATTGGTGATCATGCTTATCCGGGATGCCTATGATTTTGACCGGTTTCACCCGGATGCCAACAGAATTTATCGAGTCTTGACATATGCCCAACGCAAAGGGGGAGGGACAGAAGCTTATGCCAGCTCCCCCTACGCGTTATCTTCTTTCCTGGCAGCCCAATCCACTTACATCATGGAATGGGTGCCCCTGGTCAACCGTTTTAATGGGGAAATCGTTTACGGGGATTCCAGATTCGGTTTCAGCGGCCTGGCTACCCGCCCGTCCTTTTTTAAGACTTTTGGTTTCAGCCTGGAGGAGGGGACAGCAGGCGACCTCGATCAGCCCAATGTCATTTACCTGACGGCCCGTCTGGCAGAAAGGATATTCCCGGATGGAAATGCCCTGGGGCAAAACCTGGTCTGGGGGGGCCATGAACAACCTCTCCGGGTTGCAGGAGTGCTGAAAGAATTTCCCGGCAAGACCCATATGGAATTTGATGCCCTGACTTCGGTGGAAACCATCAGCTCGGGAAGGGATGCGGCAGGCTTTGGGTTTGACCAAAATGACTGGCTGGATTATTATTCGGGTTGGCATTTCTATCGTTTGGCCGCTCAGGCCGACAAGTCAAAAATCGAGTATGAAATAAATGCATTGGCACAGAACCGGTATTCCGGCCTCATGTTGGAATCCAGGGATGTGGGCTATTCATTTAAACTTCAGCCTTTGGGCCAGATCACCCCCGGACCGCTCCTGTCCAATAGCATGGGAAGGGGGATGCCCTCGATCCTCCTGTGGTTTTTATCCATTCTCGGAATCATCATCGTTGCATCGGCCGGATTTAACCATGCAAACATTTCCCTTGCAAGGGCAGTCAACCGGGCAAGGGAAATCGGTATCCGGAAAATCAATGGAGCCGGACGCATCCATATCTTCAGCCAGTTCATGGTGGAATCCATACTGGTATCCTTGCTTTCCACAGGGCTAGGCATCCTGGTCCTTCAGTGGATCATTCCTTTGTTTGCCCGGCTTGATTTTCTCAATTCCATGGACATCAACCTCCGTATGGACTGGCCGTTGTATTTATGGTACCTGGGTTTTGCCCTGCTGGTAGGCATCCTGATCGGGGTGCTTCCTGCCCTGATGATTTCCCGTGTGGGCATTTTACCCTCCATCCTGAAGTCTTCCGGGCTCCGGATCCTTCCACAGGTTTCACTGCGGAAAATGATCATCACCGGCCAATTGGCTATGACACTGGTTTTTTTCTTTTTAATTACCACTTCCTACCAACAGATCCGCTTTGTTCTTCGAACCAATTTTGGGGCGGGACAGGATTATACTGTGAACCTGAACTTGCAGGGACAGGAATACCAAAAAGTGAAAACAGAAATGGCCAAACTGCCGCAAGTCAAATCCATAGCCGCTTCCTCCATGCTGATGGGTACATACCGGGACAGCAGGGTGGAGGTGAAATTGAACGATACCATGGAACCGATTGGGGTAAGAGACTATGTAGTGGATGAAAATTATCTTCCCGATTTTGGCCTGCAATTGGTGAATGGAAAAAATTTTGAATCCGATCCGGATCAGCAGCATGAAAAACAGGTTTTAGTCAATGAATCCTTTCTGAGGTTTTTTAAAATGGGGGATCCCTCGACGGTCATTGGCAAAGGCATTTTCGTTGATACCGCCCTGGTTTCCATTGCAGGAGTGATTCGCGATTTCCGCTTTAAACCGGCCGATTATGCCATTGAACCCCTGTTGCTGCGTTATAATCCAAACCGGCTTAATATCCTTCACCTGAGCCTGGACCGGTCCGTAGACCTTCAGCAGGCGGTATCCTCGATCCGCATGAACTGGGCGGCGCTCGACCCGAGCCATCCGCCACAATGGTCCTTCTACGCGGACGATGTCAAGGCAACCTACAGCTACCTCAAGGACATGGTATGGATTATTTCTTTTTTTGCGGTCCTGGCCGCCTCCATTACCCTGATGGGATTGCTTGGCATGGTCGCTTATATCGTTGCAGGAAGGCGAAAGGAAATCGCCATTCGAAAAGTGGTCGGCGCCGGGCTGGACAAACTATTCTGGGTGATGTCAAAATCCTTTATCCGTTGGATGGGGCTTGCCATCATGATTTCAGTGCCGCTGGCCTCCCTGCTCAACAGTTTGTGGCTGCAAAACTATGCATACCGGGTATCCTGGTCGCTGCTCTGGTTTTTGCCTGGATTGGCCCTGCTTGGGTCAGCGGTAATGCTGATCGTTGGCCTCCAGGTCCTTCGTGCTGCCCTGGCCAATCCCGTATCCTCCCTGAGAAATGAATGATATTAATTAATTCTGAATCGGACTAAATATGTTTGCTAATATATTCAAGCTCATCTTTCGCAACCTGTACCGGTATAAATATTACACGCTCGTCAATATTCTCGGCTTGTCGGTCGGCCTGGCTGCCGTGGTCTGGGCCTGGCAGACCTACCGGTTCAGTTTCAGTTATGACCGATTTCACCATGACCGGGAACAAATCTTCCGCGTGCTTTCCAAAATCGAAGGCAGGGAAGTCAAGTTGGGAATTTGCCCGCTTCCCCTGGGACCCATGGCCAAGGCTGACTTTTCATCGGTACGCGATTATGTCCGGTTGGAGAATGTAAACCTCTCTTTGAAGGCAGGGCAGGAAGAAGCGCTCAATTCCAGGGTGACTTATACCGACCCGGCTTTTTTTGATTTTTTCAATTTTCCCCTGGTCGCCGGTGTACACGATATCGGGGACCGTTCCGGTATCCTGCTCACCGAGACTTCCGCTAAAAAGATATTCGGAGCAAAGGAGGTGCTGGGCCAGACCGTCATACTCCATGCCGGAGAGCCCTACCAACAACCCTTGAAGGTGACCGGGGTCCTGAAAGATCCGCCTATAAATTCATCCATCCAGTTTGAGATGATTACAGCCATGGAGAATTATGTTAAAAACGACAGCGCCCTGCTCAAAGCGGATGACTGGACCTGGTTTGCGGACGCCATTTTTCTGAAAATTCCGGATCCTGCCGATGCCGCAAAGGTCGAAAAAGAGTTGACGAAATATGCAGCCATACAAGCAAAAGCGAGGCAGGACCTGAAGGCAGAACGTTTCCACCTCGACCCTCTGGAGGAGGTAGCCAATCATGACCGGGATCTTGCAAGCAATGCCTTGTACCAGCGGCCGGAAGATTCTGCAGCTTATGGCCCGTTGGTGCTTGCCCTGCTCATCCTGATCTCTTCCTGCCTCAATTTTGCCAATACTACAGTGGCACGGTCCAATCAGCGCCTTAAAGAAATGGGCGTTCGCAAAGTGCTTGGTGGCACTAAAATGCAATTGATCCGGCAAAGCCTGCTCGAATGCGGGGTGATGGTATTTTTTGCCGCCCTGCTTTCCACGTTGTTGAATTACTGGTGGCTTCCGGTATTCAACAATATGTTTCAGGGGATCAAAATATCGGCGGACTATCTGCATGATCCGGCGCTTCAGCGTACCATGGGCTGGCTCTGGCTTGGCGTCACCCTTGCAGCCGGCATCTATCCTGCATTTTACATCAGCCGGTACAATGCCACACAGATCTTCAGGGGTTCGGTCAAATTTGGCGGATCAAATTTATTCTCCAGGGTGCTTCTTGGGCTTCAACTGGTAGTTGCCTGCATCACCGTGATAGCCGGTTTTGCTTTTTCAAGAAACTCGGACTTTCAGAAAAACTTCGATTTCGGTTTCACCGTAGACGATGTTTTTTCGGTCCAGTTGAATAGAAATAACTACGATGCTTTTCATCAGGCCCTTACCCAGGCCAGGTCGGTAGAAGCCCTGGCAGGCACCCGCGGGCATATCAGCTATAGCTGGAAAAATATTGTCCTTGAAGCGAAGGGAGAAAAAAAAGAAACCCGTTTCCTGGAGGTTGGGGACCACTATGACCAGGTGATGGAACTTCACTTATTGACAGGCAGATGGTTTGAGCCATCCTCGGCAGCAGACATCGGTCACACGGTCGTATTGAGTGAAAAAGCGGCCAGCCAGTTTGGATGGACTGCCGAATCGGCCCTGGGCCAGCAAGTAAAATGGGATACGGCCAGCGCGCAGGTCATCGGGGTGGTAAAAGATCTTTATATGACGGCTTTTTTTGATCCGATCGAACCGGTTGCTTTTACGGCTGTCGAACCGGAAGCCTATCGGAACCTGGTGGTCAAAAGCAGGCCGGGACAAGTTTCGGCGGCTTTCGATGAAGCCAGGGCCATCTGGGCTGGCCTATATCCCATGAAACCTTTTAATGCCTTTTATCAAAATGAAATTGCCGCTGAAGCCCAGCGGGTGAATGCCAGCGTTGCGACCATCTTTTTCTGGTTTGCCATCATTTCCGCCCTGCTGACCGCCACCGGTTTATTCGCCCTGATCTCCCTAACCATCCTGAAAAAACTCCGTGAAATAGCCATCCGGAGGGTAGTGGGCGCATCCACGGGCCACATTGTATTTATCGTCAACAGAAGTTATATCCTGGTTTTTGTTTTTTCCCTGGTACTGGGTGTCTTTGCGGGCATCGCCCTCACCCGGTTGTTGATGGACCTGATTTTTGTTGTCAATGTTGGAGTCCATGGGCCCACGCTGGTTTATTCCATTGCGGGAATCCTTTTACTGGTTGCCCTGACCCTCGGCATAAAAATATTACACACCCTGAGCTTAAAACCTTCTGAAGTGCTCCGGGCCAATCAATAACTGACAAACTGATAAACTTATAAACTGATAAACTGATAAACTGATAAACTGATAAACTGATAAACCGATTAACTGACAAACTAACCATGATTGACCTCCAGCATATATTTAAATGGGTGCCCGTTGGTGGCGCCAGGAATTTTTTACTCCGTGACCTGAGTCTGCAAATCGGGGAAGGTGAATTTGTATCCATCATGGGCCCCTCCGGTTCCGGCAAAACCACCCTGCTCAATGTGATCGGCATGCTCGACAACTTCGACGAAGGGGAATACAAGTTTCTGCACGAAGAAGTGCATAAGATGAAGGAAAAACAACGCACCCAGCTCTACAAACAATACATCGGTTTTGTATTCCAGGCTTATCACCTGATCGATGAGCTCACGGTTTATGAAAATATCGAGACGCCTCTTTTGTACCAGGACGTGAAAGGCAGTGAACGCAAAGCCCTGGTGGCCGACATGCTCGACCGATTCAATATTGTGGGCAAGAAGGACCTTTTCCCCAACCAGCTCAGCGGCGGGCAGCAACAACTGGTAGGTATCGCCAGGGCCCTGATCGCCAAACCCAAACTCATCCTCGCCGATGAGCCGACCGGCAACCTCAACAGCAAACAGGGCGAAGAAATCATGAATATTTTCAGTGAGTTGAATCAACAGGGCGTGACCATCATCCAGGTCACCCACTCCGAAAAAAATGCGGGTTATGGTACCCGGATCATTGAACTGCTTGACGGCAGGATTATCAATTAAAAGCGCAGCATTTTATTTATGAAAAAATCCCTTTTTTTGGTTTTATTGCTCCTGGTCGCTTCGCCTTTTTTGGCACAGAAGGTCTATAGCCTGGAAGAATGCATTGAGGTCGCAATTAAAAACAGCCTGCTCACCCGGCAGGCCCAGCTCAACTTGCAGGATGCCGGCACAGACATCACCCAGGCCAGGCATAATAAATATCCCGATTTGAACCTCAGCATCGGCCACGGCCTGAATTTCGGGCGAAGCATTGACCCATCTACCAATGATTTTATCAATCAGCAGATCACGCGCGGCGGTTTTTATGCCGGATCCAACGTGCCCCTCTGGCAGGCAGGGCGCTTCAACCAGGCAGTCCGTCAATACCAGTATGCAGAAGAAGCGGCCCGCTGGGCATTAAAAAACCAGGAAGACAACCTGAGATTGCAGGTGACCCTGGCTTATTTATTGGTCCTGAATAGCCAGGATCAGGCCAGCCGCTTAAAAATCCAGGAAGATCTCACCGCCCAGCAATTGCGCCGACTGGAAGACCTTGACAAAAACGGGGCAGCCATTCCCAGCGCATTGGCGGATATGCGCGGGCAACTCGCATCCGATCAAATCAGCCGTCTGGACGCTGAACAACAGATCAGCACTTCCAAACTGAGCCTTGCCCAATTGATGAACATCCCATTCGATAACAATATGCAGATTGCGCCGGATTCCAGGGCCGGGACCCCGGATCCGGATGTATCAGCCCGGGCCCGGTTGGCCGAAAGCATGAATTACCATGCCCTCGTTCGCTCCGGTGAATTTTCCGAACAAAGCGTGCAGTCCTATATCCAATCTCTCAAAGCCAGCAGATATCCTCAGTTTGGCGTTGGCATGGAAATGGGCTCAAATTATTCCAGTGCATACCAGATCCAGGGCAGCAAGGTGAAATTTACCAAACAACTTTCCAACAATTTTAATTATGCGGTTGGCTTATCCCTGTCCTTACCCATACTTAATAATTACCGGCTCAGGTCGAACCTGCAAAAAGCCCAAACCCTGCTCCAGCGCTCCAAAAACGACATTGCCCAGGCCAGGAACCTGGTCCAGCAGCGGATCGAAGAAGCCCTGCTCCTGCAGGCCAACGCCGGTGAACGGTTGCGGATCCTGCAAAATCAGGTAGATGCCTTCAGGGAATCTTTCCGCATCGCCGAAATCCGCTTCAACCAGGGCGTGCTCAATTCGGTCGAATACCTTGTGGTTAAAAATAACCTGGACCGCTCCGAAAACCAGGCCATTGCAGCCCGCTATGAACTTTCTTTCCGGGATAAGGTGGTTGAGTTTTATGCTAATTTAAGGTAGTTAGTCAGTTA
>CAYOPD010000172.1:0-7106 GCA_964405735.1 uncultured Saprospiraceae bacterium
ATCAATATTTTCGGACTGGTCTTCGGAATGCTTTCAGCCTTGATCATTGCCAAATACATCGGCGGCTCTTTACAATTTGATCGTTTTCATGAGAAGAAAGACAGCATCTATTCCATAAGCCAGGAAGAATCCATGAATGGCAATCCCCGGGAAAAAAGTACTGCGACCTATTGGGGCATTGGAGAATTAATCAGGCAGTATCCGGAAGTCGTCCGGGTGACCCGGTACTGCTACCACCTTGAATCTTTATTGATGTCGGAGGGAGAGGAAGGCAACCGGATCTCCCACCTGGAAAATAAAATATTCTCTGCTGACTCAAGCTTTCTTAAAATCTTCACATTCCCAATACGCTATGGAAACCCGGAAACCGCTTTATCCGGAATAAACTCGATGGTCATTACCGGATCGGCCTCCCGAAGATACTTTGGAGCTGTTAATCCGGTTGGAAAGACAATGACCGTCAGGGTTCCCTGGGGTGCAGAAACAAGCTATGAAGTGACGGGAGTGATGGAAGATATTCCTCAACGGTCACAATTTCAATTTGATTTTTTGATCACCCAGGCTCCTCCGGATCCAAACGGGATTTGGTTGGTACCGGATTGTTCGACCTACCTGTTACTTAAAGACGGGTCGGATATCGCTGAATTGTCAGGGAAATTAAGCAATAGCTTGCAAGAAGTCTCCCCCTTGAAATCAACCAATAGAAAAGTATGGGTATCGCTGGACTCCCTGGCAATGACTCAGTTATCCGGCACGGAATATTTATTACTTGCAGTAGGCCTTTTTATAATCCTTATTTCCTGGGTGAATTACATCAACCAGGTCATCGCCCAGTCCTATTGGAGGATCAAGGAAATTGGGATGCTCAGAGTGTTGGGCGCTACCCGGGTAAATTTGAAAAAACAATTTATGCTTGAATCCGGTCTCATTGGCCTGACTTCCATGATCCTGACCGTCGCCGTTTACCTGGGTATTGAACCGTCCCTGCAATCCTTTACCAAGGGGCATTTATTGCCGCTGATCGGAGATCCCACACCTGTCAATTTAATATTCCTGACCATTTTTGCCCTGGGTATAACCCTGGCGGCTGCCATACCTGCCTTAATTCTATTCTCACCCCAGTTGGGACCTACATTAAAAAACGCCTACCGAAGCCAAATTGGAAACCTTGGGCTCAGGAAAGCGCTGGTGATCGTTCAATTTTCCATTTCCACGGTATTGGTGATCAGTGTCCTGGTGATTTCGAATCAATTGGATTATATGAAAGACAAAGACAAAGGGATGGATATGGAAGATGTACTCATCGTGAGGGCGCCGATCGTAAAAGACACGACCTGGGTGGAAAAAAGGAAAACGGTGGAGGGGTTTAAAGTCAAATGCGCGGAACTGCCCTTTGTCATGCACGCAGCATCGTCTACGACCGTGCCGAGTGAAGAGTACAGGCAGGAAACTTATCTCAGTATTCAGGGCAATGCTGCTAAATCCATGGTCCATCAAAACGGGGTGGACGATCATTTCTTTGACTTGTACGCCGTAAAATTCATCGCCGGACAAAATTTTATCCACAATGCAAATTTTAAAAACAGGAACAGCATCATTTTAAACGAATCTGCGGCCCGGGCCTTAGGCATTTTTGATTTTGATAAAATGATCAACACCAAAATAGTGGACCATGAATCAAATGAAGTATACGATCTTGTAGGAATTGTAAAGGACTATCACCAGACCTCGCTGAAATATAAAATAAGGCCCATCGCCTTCAAATACAATCCCTTCCGCGGACATTTCTCCCTGAAAATGAACGGAGAAGGGGTAAGGAGTGCCGAACTTGAGGAAAAGTTAGGGTCCATCAAACAAATATGGGGACAAACCTATCCTGATGCATCCTTCGACTACTTTTTTCTTGATGAGAAATTTGCAGTTCAGGATCGGGAGGATCAATATTTGGGAAAACTTATTGGTTTTTTCACCTTGCTTTCCATCATTATATCCTGCCTGGGATTGTTTGGCCTGTCCCTATTGATTTCAAACAAGAGGCAGAGGGAAATAGGGGTTAGAAAAGTGTTCGGAGCAAGCGCTCTTGACATTTTGTCCATCTTCCTGAAGGGTTATCTTGGACCACTCACGGTAGCCATCGTCATTGGTTCTCCTATAGCCTGGTTGCTGATGAATAGCTGGCTGAGAAACTTCGCCTATAAAATTGAAATTGGATGGGGTCTGGTGTCTTTTGCCTGGGTGGGCCTGACCCTTATTTTCATGTTCACGATCTCTTATCAGACAATCAGGTCATCCCTTGCAAATCCAGTGGGCATTTTGAGGGATTAGAAGGATTATGTAATTTCAGGCAGGATGTGGTTAATTGATCACCCTGCCAAAGGGATTCATAGAATAAAAGACTGATGAAACGCGATGGTTTTCTTTTGATTGCCGCATTGGTTCCCCTGGCCTTTGGTTTGGTCATGATGTTCGCTCCCGGCTGGATGTTGTCGAACAGCCTGGTGGAGGAAGCCGGTTTGCAAACTCATGCTGTCGCCCGCTGGGTGGGCTTTGGTTTTTTTTCAATGGGTATCATAAACCTTTTGGCTCGTCATGACAAAGGCTCCATCGCCTTGAAATCCATCATGACCGGCAATGTGGTCTTTCATTTATTGGGGCTGTATTTTGACACCAGCAACTATTTCACCGGGGTGATGACCTTTTCAGGCCTGATCACCGGATTGATCCCGCATGCTTTGCTGATCATGGGATTTGTATATTTTCTTTTAAAACTGCCTAAATCGCAACTCTAGCCAAAAATCCAGAATTCCAGGGGTACACCAAGCCTGAGGAAGGTCAGCATTTAGACAACAACAATAAATTAAACCCTATGCGGAAAATTATATCCTTTATGCACATATCGCTTGACGGTTTTGTAGCAGGTCCAAACAGAGAACTCAACTGGGTTAAAGTGGATGAGGAAATTTTTAGTCATGTCGGTAAACGGATAAGTCAAACCGACACGGCATTATACGGACGGGTAACCTATCAGATGATGGAAAATTACTGGCCAACAGCAGGAGACAAGCCGACAGCGACCAGGCACGACATGGAACATTCAAGGTGGTACAACCAGGTTCACAAAGTTGTTTTATCGAGAACAATGAAAGATGCCGGTACTAGGTCTATCGGACTGACTAACACAAAAATTATCAGCGACCACCTTTCGGACAGAATAAATGAAATAAAACAATTGCCTCCCGCATCAGGCGGAAGCGGGAGTAATGAGATATTACTTTTTGGCAGCCCGGCCGCAACACATTCACTTATTCAACTGAACCTGATTGATGGCTACTGGCTGTTTGTGAATCCCATTATTCTTGGACGAGGTATTCCGTTATTTGCAGACATCAAAGACCAAATAAAACTAAACCTTATGACTACCCGACCATTTACTTGCGGGGTAACTGAACTGAATTACATGGTGGACAGACCATAACGACGAACCGTTCATGTGGGGTTTGGGCAATGGACGAACGAAACCACCAAACCTTGCCAAATGAACAAAATCCTTTGCCAGATGGACCACGACATACCCATTTTTTAATACACTAACTCTTCCTATTTTTATAGCTTAACCAACCAGTCCTTTACCATGCTTGATACCTTTATCAACTTTCCCAAAACCGTCATTTTCGCATCCTTACTCCTTTCCGCTGCATCCGCCACGGCCCAGGACGGGACGATTTATCCGCTCGATGCCCCTGCCGAACCGAACGCCATTCCGCTCGGCACTGGTGGTGTCGATGGCCAGACTGTGCCCGAGACCTGGTTCCGACAGTGGGGCGACCCGATGGCCCGGAATATCTCCACTGCAACCCTCACCCCCGTCCTGCCCGAACCGGGCAAGGCGAACGGCGCGGCCATCATCGTGGCGCCCGGTGGTGGATTTAGGTGGCTTTCAATGGGCAATGAGGGCTGGGAAGTCGCCCAGGCCCTCGCGAAAAAGGGCATCGCCGCCTTTGTCCTCAAATACCGGCTCCAACCCACTCCGGAATCCCTTGACGGCTTCAGGGAGTCAATGAATAGAACTTTCGCTGCCGCTGCCCGTCCCGTGGAGACTCCGCAAGGCGCAACTCCGCCAAGTCCGCCCCGCTGGGACCTCTCCAACCAGCTTGCCGATGCCGAGGCAGCATATGCCCTGATCGTCAGGCGGGCCAAGGAATGGGGAGTCGATACCACACGGTTGGGCATGATCGGCTTTTCGGCCGGTGCAGGGCTCACCATGCACTGTACACTCAACTCCAAGTCCATGAAACTGGCCTTCATTGGTCCGATCTATGGCGGAATGGGCCCGGTCGAAGTGCCAAAGGACGCTCCGCCTATGTTCAATGTGATCGCCACCGATGATTTTCTCTTCCGCGGCCAGTTCGGTGTGATCGATTCCTGGTTCAAAGCGGGCCGGCCGGTCGAGTTTCACCTTTATCAGACTGGTGGCCACGGCTTTGGCCTCGGGAATCCAAACCGGACCAGCAATCGCTGGTTCGAAGCCTTTACCCACTGGTTGGATGTGAATGGTTTTCTCGAGGGCAAAAAGGGGAAGTGAACGGCTCTTAAGACCTCCTTTGTAGTAAAAACTACCACGGCCAATGGAGAGCAACACCGCCAGGGGAAATCTGTTTAGTCCAGTAAAACCTTGGCCTCTGTCTCAACAGAATCCCTGGCCACCGATGAATATTTATTGAACAATGCAACAGTGAATATGAACATAATCCTTAGGGAGAGGATGATGATTCAAAAGAAAAGGCAGACGTGAGTCAAAGCAGGAGGGATATTATTCAAAAAATACTTGCAGGCGGACCGATTCGACCGGATGAACGAGGGATGAATGAAGCATAGGACATTGTATTCAGGCCAGCGATGATGAGATTCGGATATGGCTCAGCGAAATAAAAGGAAGTGTAATAGATAAAACCATAATAATCATTACGCCGTTTTACACGAATTTCGGACGTCATATACGACTTGGTAAGAACATCCACTACCATATACGACAACGAGGTTTGAACCAAACATCATCATTTCCAATATGACCAGGATTGATCACAAGGAACTGGAAAAATTAAAGTATCGGCTGAACCTGATTCCCATTGCACTGCTTTGTTCAACGACGCTGACCCCATGCGTTATTTTTTTCCTGAGGGGAGAGGGAAAAATAAAATGGATGATGGCCTTTATCGCTGTAAGTTATTTTGTAAGCTGGCTTTCGAAAACCTTTTATGACCGCCTCCAAATTTCGACAGACCTGGAATTTTACAGGACATGGGGGGTCGGGACATTTAAAAAACTATCCACAAACGGGGATTTCATCAATAAAATAATCAGGAAGAAATACCCTGCTCACCGCAATGTGACCAACCTTGAAACGATAAAAGAAAAACTGAATGAGTCCTATGCCATTGAACGGGCCCACACCGTTTTATTTGTTTTTTGCCTGCTGACAAATGTTTACGCCCTTGGGACAAATTCTATCGGGACTGCAATCATTCTTTTCGCCGGGAATATCCTATTCAATTACTACCCTATGCTTTTACAGCAGTACAACAGAATAAGATACATGAGGGTGGTCAATACCTATTCATAAAGTAAAACATACCTGGTAACGTGGCCACTCAGAAAGGAGTGCTCAGGGCCTACCAACCACCCCCGCCCCACCTCCTTGGCCACCCTCCCTTTTTTCATTAATTTACACCCTCATTCCTGACCATGAAAACAAGAAGACAGTTTTTACAAAAGGCCAGCCTCCTTGGCGGAGCATCCCTCCTCACCCCCATGGCCGGTAAGGCCGTGCAGGAAAAATTGGACTTTGCTTTTGGTTCCCGTGCTTCCAAGTCAGCTGAGGAATTGGCCACCGATGAAGATTTCTGGGCTTTCATCCAACAAGCTTTCACCGTAAATCCCAACCTGATCAACCTGAACAACGGAGGCGTGGCCCCGGCCCCGAAGCCTGTGCAGGATGCAGTGGAACGCTATGCCCGTCTGAGCAACGAAGCCCCCTCCTATTATATGTGGCGGATCCTCGATCAGGGCAGGGAACCTCTCCGGAAAAAACTGGCAGACCTGGCGGGAGTATCCCCGGAAGAACTGGCCTTGCACCGGAACGCCTCCGAAGCCCTCGAAACGGCCATTTTCGGGCTCCGGCTCAGGCAGGGAGATGAGGTGATCCTTTGCAAGCAGGACTACCCCAATATGATCAATGCATGGAAACAGAGGGAAAAAAGGGACGGCATTAAACTGGTTTGGCTCAATTTTGACCTGCCCATGGAAAATAAGGAGGCCATCATCAACAAGTATACCGGTGCTATCACCCCGGCCACTAAAGTGATCCACCTCACCCACATCATCAATTGGATGGGCCAGATCATGCCTGCCAAAGAGATCGTCCGTGAAGCGCATAAACGAAATGTCGAAGTAGTGCTGGACGCGGCCCATTCCTTCGGCCATATCCAATACGACGTGGCCGATATCGGTTGTGATTATTTCGGAACCAGCCTCCACAAATGGATCAGCGCTCCCATCGGCACAGGCCTGATGATCGTCAAAAAAGACAAAATCAAAAACCTATACCCTCTTTTTGCCGCCGGTGACCCGGATAGTGAGGACATTCGGAAATTCGAAAACCTCGGCACACGCCCCTTCCATATCGAACAGGCTACCGGTCAGGCCATCCAGTTTCACCAGATGATCGGCGGTGATCGAAAACAAAAAAGGCTGCATTACCTCAAAAACTACTGGGCCTCCAAAGCCAATGCCCTACCCGGCGTCAGGGTGGCCACCTCGCTCGACTCGGCCTACGGCTGCGCAATCGGTTTGTTGCAGGTGGATGGCAAAACACCCGCCCAGGTGGATTCCTTTCTCTTTGAAAAATATAAAATCCATACCACCGGCATCATCTGGGAAAATATCGTAGGGGTCAGGATCACTCCGAATGTTTATACACTTCCGGGGGACCTGGATATTTTGGTGGAAGGGATTGATAAATGCAGGAAGGCTTGAGTAGTTTATCAGTCCATCTGTTTATCAGTCCATCTGTTTATCAGTCCATCTGTTTATCAGTCCATCTGTTTATC
>CAYOPD010000173.1:0-7082 GCA_964405735.1 uncultured Saprospiraceae bacterium
CGGTTAATGGAGAAAAAAAATTACTGGGGGAGCCTTAACCTTAATCTCAATCTAATACAGGCTTCATTTCCACTTAACATACTATAAATAGATTTGCCTCACTAAGAACGAGTCCAGACAAGATCAAGACCGATTGGAATCAAAAGGGGAGCAGAATGCATTCGGCGCCACCAAGCGAAATCGGTTTCGTAAATATATAATCCGGGCCGGATGCCAGAAATCAAAAATTGTTTCACTTTAGCCCTCGTAGTCGATTAACCTAACTCAATTTTAATCATGATGAAGATCTTCCTGAATCTGCATTTTATTAAGTATATCAAAAACAGCCTGATCCGGGGCATCTGTTTATTGTGGATTTGTATTCCCGGAAGGGCCTGGGCTCATTATGCCCTTCCTTCTGAAACAGGTGCCCTGGCGTGGGTAGTCAAAGGCCGCGTGACCGATGCGAATACACAGGAGCCCCTGATCGGCTGCACGGTGCAGATCAAAGGGAGCTCCCAGGGTGTGGTCACCGATTTCAACGGGGATTACAGCATTGACGTCCTGGATCAGAATGCCGTGCTTGTTTTTACCTATATCGGTTACCAGGAAATTGAGGAACCGGTCAATGGAAGGACTGAAATCAATATCATTTTATCTCAGTCCGTTTCTGAGTTGTCCCAGGTCGTGGTCATTGGTTATGGAAGCGCGACTAAAAAAGACTTGACCGGGGCGGTAAAATCCTTAAAGGCCGCCGAATTCAATAAAGGCATTATCAATTCGCCCGAACAGTTGCTTCAGGGAAAAGTGGCAGGAGTGAATGTCACTTCAACCAGTGGTGAGCCCGGCAGTATTCAAAGCATCACCATCAGAGGCCCGGGTGGAGTCCGTTCGGGCAGCACACCTTTATTTGTCGTTGACGGGGTAGCCCTGGACAATTCATCCACTGGGGGAGCGACCAATCCGCTCAGTTTTCTCAATCCCCAGGACATCGAGTCCATCGATGTGCTCAAGGATGCATCGGCGACTGCGATCTATGGAGCCCGCGGTGCCAACGGCGTGGTCCTGATCACTACCAAAAGAGGAAAAGCAGGGACATCCATTCTAAATTATTCAGGCTCAGCAGGCCTTTCTACCATTGCCCGTCCCCTGGAAGTCTTTTCCGCCGCTCAATACCGGATAGAAGTACCCAAGGTTGGGGGTGTGCTCGAGGACCTGGGAGCCGATACCGATTGGCAGAAAGAAGTAACCCGCAGAGCGCTTACGCACAATCACAACCTCTCTTTATCCGGTGGGGCGGACAAACTGACTTATTACGGTTCTTTGGGCCTTCAATCCCAGGAAGGCATCCTGAAGAAAAGCCAGCTTAACCGGTACACCGGGAGGATCAATATCAATCAAAAGTTCCTCGATGACCGACTCGACCTCGACCTTAACCTGAACGCAACCAATACCTTTAATTACCGGCCACCGATCGGAGCAATGATCGGAGGGGCCATTTCAGCCAACCCGACTTATCAGGCTTATGACGCCCAGGGAAATCCTTACCGGTATGCAGCCGGAACCAATCCTTTGATCACCCTGAACCTGGAAAAGGATGTAACAACGATTAACCGGGTTTTGGGAAACATATCCCCCTCCCTGCGAATTACAAACAATCTTCGCTACAAATTGAACTTCGGGATAGACAACTCCACCTCGACCCGTGATATCCAGTCTCTCGCCAATGCCGTGCCCCAGCAGGATGGGAGGCTGGAAACCGTAAACATTTACAACCGGAACAAACTGATCGAAAATTATTTCACCTATACCCTGAATAAAACCAATTACAACCTGTCTGCCGTGGTTGGCCATTCCTACCAGAAGATATTCCTGCAGGGGAGAGCGACCAGCATCAATAAGTTTCCCATATCCAATATAGAACCACAATACAATCCAGGCCTGGGCCAGGAACTGACCCTGGCCAATAACAAACCATCGGGTTATGCCATTGTCAACGAACTGCAATCCTATTTTTCAAGGGTGAATCTCCAGTTTATGGACAAATACCTGGTCACGGCCACAGTCAGGGCCGATGGATCTTCCAAATTCGGAGAGAACAATAAGTATGGAGTTTTTCCATCCTTTTCCGTCGGATGGAGATTAAATGAAGAACCGTTTTTTGAGTCCCTCCCTTTCAGTGAATTTAAACTGAGGGCCGGATGGGGCCAGACCGGCAACCAGGAAATCCCTTCCAAGATCACCCAGCCATTGTTCACCTCACAGGTATCGGCGACTACTTCCTATCCCCTCGCCAACACCGGCCCCTATCCTGCGGGCACATCCTATTCCAGGCTGGCCAATCCCGATATCCAGTGGGAGGTCTCAACCCAAACCGATATCGGACTTGATTTTGGATTGTTTAATGGAGCCCTGTCGGGAGCCATCGATTATTTCAACAAAAAATCGGGAAAGATCCTGCTTGAAGTGATCCCGGCTGACCCGGTGCAGCCTGCTGGGACGGTATGGACCAATGTCGCCGATATGACCGTTACCAACAGCGGTCTTGAACTGGATCTCCAATACCGGAAAACCTTAACCCGCGGACTGTCCTATTATGTCGGAGGCAATATCACTTTCATACAAAACAATGTTGAAAATTCACCTTATACCGTGATTCCCTCCGGTTCCGCTTCCGGTTCGGGCCTGACCTCAGCTACCATTAACGGATATGTCAATGGTAATCCCATCGGCACCTTTTTCCTCAAAGAATTTATTGGGCTGGATGATAAAGGCCTGAGCAGTTTCCGCGATGTGGACAAGGACGGGATCATCACCGATAAGGACCGGGTTGCCCTGGGAAGCGCTCTGCCAAAACAGATGTTCAATATCAACGGGGGCTTCAGCTGGAAGGCCCTGGACTTTTCTGCCAACCTCAATGGGGTCTCCGGCAATAAAGTATATGACAATACCGCCAACTCCAATTTTTACAAACTCCGCTTGTCCAAAGGGATCAATACCACTGCAGAAGCCATAGCGGAACCAAAGGAATCCATCAACAACTCGGCTCCCGTATCTTCAAGGTACCTCAAAGACGGATCTTTTCTCAGGCTTAACAATTTGTCCCTCGGATACCAGATCAATACCGAAAAGCTTGGGATCCGGAAATGGGTATCCGCCCTTAGAGTGTCCCTCACAGGAGAAAATCTCCTGCTTTGGACCAAGTACGATGGATATGATCCCGAAGTGAATATCGACCGCAATATCAACGGGGTCAATTCCTACGGAGTGGACTACCTGTCCTATCCCAAAGCCAAATCTTTTATTTTCAGTTTAAACCTAACCTTATAAAAAACAAGACCAGTCATGAAAAAGAAACTTATAGCCTTGTTTTTTCTGAACTTCCTTTTCCTCACCTGGAGCTGTACCGACCTGGATGAAGAGATCCTGGACGAGACTTCGGCCTCGGGGCTTACGGATAAACAAGCAGCGGATGGAATACTCGCCCCGGTCTATGCCCGTCTGCCCGATGTCTTCCTGCATACCGCCTATTTTGCTATCCAGGAAATCACCACGGATGAAGCTATCCTGCCATACCGCGGCGGTACCGACTGGGGGGACAACGGGATCTATATTGAATTGCACAAGCATACCTATACCAGTACAAATGCCAATGTCCGGAATACCTGGAACGTGGTTCTGCAGGGAATTTCCCGGGCGATCACCGCGATCAATTCACTGCCATCCCTCAATGACCCATCGGTCAGCACCTATATCGCGGAGGCAAGGGGGATGCGGGCCTATTATTCCATGCTGACCCTCGATTTATTCGGCTTGGTGTTTGTGAAAGATGACCTCGGGGCCACTTCCAAAATCCTTCGGGGAACGGAAGCTTTTAATTACGTACGGGATGAATTTCTGGCTGTGGAACCCCTGTTGGATCCATCTGTGGGTCCCGGCCGCCTGAGTAAAGGAGCGGTCTGGGGATTGCTGGCGAGGCTGTATCTCAACGGGGCTGTTTACCGTGCACCCTATTCGGCAACCTTTACCTTTCCGCAGGAGGATATGGACAAGGTGATTGAATATTGCGACAAAATCATCGGTTCAAACCTCTACGCACTTTCAAAGGATTATTTTTCCATATTCAATGATGAAAACCATAGCAACAAAGAGTTGATTTTCGCGGTGGACCAAAGGGCCGATCTCAATGGGCACAACCGGTTGGCTTATTTTTCCCTGTCCGGGGACCAATTCCCCCTGCCGGCTTTCCCGGCGGCAAACGGGACAGATGGCCCTGGAATTACTTCTGATTTTTACCAAACCTGGGCCCAGGCTTATGCACCGGCCGATCCTTCTGTGGACCCCCGTTTTTATCAACAGAACCTTTCGATTTACAGCAATCCCGCCGATTCCTGTGTGGATGCAGCCAGCTTCAGGATCAACCGGGGCATTCTGAGAGGCCAGCAATACGGCCTGATCCGGAGAAACGGTGTATTTCTCAAATGCGCCGATGGAAAAATGAAAGTAGGCCCTCTTTTTCACGATACCCGCAATAAACCCACCCTGGCCGTGAATTTCACGGAAAGGATTGATTTTACAGTGGAAGGCAGCAATTACAATACCGGGTACCGGGTCGAAAAATATGAGTTCAGTAAAAAATCAGCAAGTGGCCGGAATTTCGGGGAAGCGGATATCGTCATTGTACGGCTGGCCGATATTTATCACATGCGGGCAGAAGCCAAGCTGCGAAAAGGCGGGGATGCCGCTTCGGCCCTGGCTGATGTCAATACGGTGCGTGCTGCCAGGAATATGACTACTCCGCCTCCGCCGCTGACCTCCATGACGCTGGATTTGTTGTACCGCGAGCGGGGATTCGAATTTTATTGGGAAATGCTGAGGAGGACCGATATGATCCGGTTTGGAAAATACGAAGGAACCTGGACCGAAAAAGACAATACCGATAAAAATAAAAGGATCTTCCCGATTCCTCAGACTGCCATCGATGGAGCTTCAAATATACCTGGTTACCTCGTTCAGAACCCTGGATATTGATTAAGGTTTTTAGAAGGGTACATTCCCTGAAGTGGATGCCCTGGGCTCCAGAACGGAAGGGACTACAATGGACTTGGGATTAAACGGTTGGTTGTTTTTATTCAGGCGCTCAAACAACAGGCTGGCGGCCGTTTTGCCGATCTCATAAGCCGGTTGACGGACCGTTGACAAACCGGGTTGCAGGAGGGAAGCAATAGGGAGGTTGGAAAATGCGAGGACCTTAAGTTCTTCAGGGATCCGTATCCTTAAAGTTTTACATGCAAGGTAGGTGGCTATCGCCAGTTTTTCCACGGCACCGATGACCCCGTCCGGCCGGTTTTTAACGGATAATAAATTTTGAATGAGCATTCGGGCCTCATCTGGATCAGGTGTACAATTTACATACTGGTATTTGGTATCGGTCCGGAGTTCGCGGATGGCTTCCAAGCCCCCTTCAAAGCGCCTTTTCATGATATTGAGGCTGTCACCAATGGACAGGAATAATATATGGGCGCAACCGTTTTCCAGCAGGTGTTTCGAAGCCAGGTAGCCGGCCTCAAAATCATCCGTGGTAACTTTGTGTACGGGGATTTCATCCAACACACGGTCAAAAAATACGAGGGGTTTCCCGGAAAGACTATAGTCCAGGAGGTGCTGGGCCGACTTTGTACCGGTGGAGACCGAAATCAGGATGCCGTCGACCCTCCCGTTCAACAGATCCTTCAGGACGGATTCTTCCAATGCTTTGTCTTCATGAGTAAGGTAGATCAGTACATGGTATCCCATAGAATGTGCGACGAATTCTATTCCGTTGATGGCGGTGGAAAAAAAACTGTCTTCCACTTCGGGTACGACGATGGCAATGGTCCGGCTGTTTTTACGTCGAAGCGAGCTCGCATAGGGATTGGGTGTAAAATTAAACCGCTGTGCGGCTTCCAGAACGCGCTGTTTGGTTTCGGGGCTGATCTCATAACTGTCCCTCAGTGCCTTGGAAACCGTGGAAGGAGCCAGGCTAAGCTGTTCGGCCAGTTGCTTGATCGTGATGCGGGCCATAGGGGAGAATCGGTTTTACAAGGATACAACCAAAATTGGTTTTATCGAAAACGATTTCGCAGATTGACTTGTGTTTCCGGATGGGCATGGAGGCAGGACCCGGATATTTCGAAGAGTATCCCTTACTTTTGGCAGGCAAATACTCATACATCATGGAGAAAAAATTCAGTTACGAGGAAATCAATCCCCTGAACAGCATTGAGGAGTGGGAAGAGGATGTGCTGGTGCGTTATCCCGACCCGGAAAAAATTGCCACCTCAAAATCGACGGATGCCTACCGGAACTATGAAACCCCGGTTCGCGATACCGTGCGGGAATTTTACCGCCTGAACCATACTTATCAGACTTATGATTTTGTGGTTGGCAAAAAAAAGGATTTCCTGAAGTTTGACAAAAAGGAAATGCCGGTATGGGATGCCTTCCAGTTCCTGAACCAGCTCGTCGACGATTCCGATCCGGATACCGACCTCGACCAGTTGCAGCACCTCCTGCAGACCTCGGAAGCCATACGCCGTGACGGTCATCCGGACTGGATGGTGCTCACCGGCCTGATGCACGATATGGGAAAGGTGCTTTGCCTCTTTGGCGAACCCCAGTGGGCGGTCGTCGGGGATACCTTTCCAGTAGGCTGCGCCTATTCCGATAAAGTGGTTTATCCAGAATATTTTTCCCTCAACCCGGATAATACCAACAGCAACTACAACACCACGCTCGGTGTATATGAAAAGGGCTGCGGGCTCCGTAATGTGCACATGTCCTGGGGCCATGATGAATACGTGTATCACATGATGAAAGATTACCTGCCGGAATCAGGGCTCTACATGCTGAGGTACCATTCGTTTTATGCCTGGCACCGCGAGGGAGAATACAGTTACCTCCTCGATGACCACGACCGCGAGATGCTCAAATGGGTCAAGTTGTTTAATCCCTACGACCTTTATTCCAAGTCGCCCAGCCCGCCAAACTGGACGGAACTGAGGCCTTATTATGAGGATTTGGTGGCTAAGTATTTGCCGGCGACGTTGAAGTTTTAGGGGTCG
>CAYOPD010000174.1:0-7042 GCA_964405735.1 uncultured Saprospiraceae bacterium
CAGAACTTTCCTATTATTTCAAGGGTTTTGACGATAGTATATCCATCATCTATACCCGATATTATGAACGAGGCACTCAAAACTGGGACTATGCCATTTTCCCGAACATGTACATTCACCCCTTCCAGTTAAAAAACCACATCTTTCCCAAAGCCGACTCCCTGCATACCATTCTTATCGATGGCAAGCCCCTGTGTTTTATTTATAAGAGAAACAGCAGGGACGATTACGAAGCCATGCAGGCCATTTCTCAAAATGATGCAAACCTGGCTGTTCAAAAACTCAATGCCTACCTGAGGCACAATCCCAAAAGCGAATGGGCGTGGTTCCAACTCGCCTACCTTTATGCCCAAAACAACAATTGGCCCCAGGCTCAAAGCTACCTGAACGAAAGCATGAAATACCATCCCGAATTTTTACCGTCACGGATGCTTCAGGGCATGATCCATTTCAACACGGGTAAAACTGCAGAAGCCAAGCTGGTATTCAACAGATTGATTGATGAAAAATTCGATCTCGCAAATACCAGTAAATGGGCCGGTATGGTTTATGAGAAAGAAGGGGATTACCGAAAGGCCCTCGAACAATATGGATTTGCCTTAGGAGCAGGAAACAAACAAAAAGACCTCTATTCGAAAGTGGCCAACTGCCTGCGCCAGCTGGGTGATGTCAATCAGGCGGCAAAATACGAATCCATGGCGCGGTGAACAGGATCAGGCCCTGTACTGGCGCAACAATTCTTCTATCCGGTCCATGGCTGTGCCCAGGATATCCGTGTCAGCCAGGAAAACCATCCTGAAATGGGCAGCGTCATGATGATTGAAACCCGAGCCGGGTACCAGCAATACTTTCTGTTCAGTCAACAGTTTCAATACAAAATCATTGTCATCCTCAAACCTGAACTGGTTCAGGTCGAGTGAAGGGAATACATACAGGGCTCCCTTGGGCAGGGTACAGAACATCCCGGGAATGGCATTTACACGATCATGGACAAACTTGCCCTGACGGTACAACCTGCCTTTTGGGGATACCAGGTCATCAATGCTCTGATAACCACCCAGCGCGGTCTGAATGCCATATTGCGCGGGTACATTCGCACATAAACGCATGCTCGCCAAAAGGGTCAGCCCTTCTATGTAGGAAGTGGCCCGATGTTTGGCCCCACTCAAGATGACCCAGCCACTGCGGTAACCCGTGGCGCGGTAATTTTTAGAAAGTCCGCCAAAAGTCAGGTAAAATACCTCCGGGTGAAGAGAAGCAATGGGCGTGTGTTTATTGCCGTCGTAAAGGATTTTGTCGTAGATTTCATCCGACAGGATAATCAGGTTTTTTTCGGCAGCGAGGTCCGCGATTTTCTGCAATACGTCTTTGGGATAAACCGCACCGGTTGGGTTGTTTGGACTGATTACTACAATCCCCTTGGTCTTCGGGCTGATCCTGGACCGGATATCCTCGACATTTGGGATCCAGTCGTTTGATTCATCACAGTGGTAATGAACCGGCCGGCCTCCTGAAAGGGAAACCGCCGTGGTCCACAACGGATAATCTGGGCTGGGGATTAATATTTCATCCCCGTCGTTCAACATGGCCTGCATGGCCATCACAATCAATTCACTCACCCCATTGCCAATAAAAATATCGTCGATGGTGACATCCGGTATGCCGATTTGCTGGGTATAATGCATGATGGCCTTCCGGGCCGGAAATATGCCCAGGTGATGGGAATAGCCCTGGGCCTCGCCAATGTTGAGGATCATGTCCTGTACGATTTCATCAGGGGTAAAAAGGCCGAAAGGCGCAGGATTTCCGATATTCAGATTGATGATATTGTGCCCGGCCAGCTGCATCTCGTGCGCTTTATCGAAAATGGGGCCACGTATGGCATAGCTCAGAGTACTAAGCCGGTCACTTTTAAGATAGGGCGGATTATCGGGAGTCATGCTTTAACGGGAAGGCGAAATTAAGCCTAAAGCACCTTTGTTCAGCTGTATAAAAATTGAAGGATTTTGTAGTTTCCGGGAATCATTCAGCAGTCCGTATTCAGCGGTAAGCATTTTTACACTTAATACGGATGGCTCTTTTTTACAGCACAACTATTGAGATTCTCATCGCTCAATCCACGATAGCCTTCTTAAAATATTCCTCTACTTCCGATGGGCTGGGTTGCCGTACCGGGCTCAACACCCGGAATCCGACATAAGGAGAATCCGTATTCCACCATTTGCTTTTGGGTATCTGCGGGTCCCTGACCTGCCATTTGGCAACCGATTTGAGGCGGTAGGAAGGACTGAGGCGATCCGGGTCATCTTCAATATAGGAGCCTCCTTTTACGGTGCGGCTGTGTTTCTTGGCGGGGATCATCCAGGGATTCTGATTTTCTTTGGCGATCAGTTCGTAATAATCGTCCCGGTAATCATCGGAGGTCCATTCCGCCACATTTCCCAGCATGTCAAAGAGGCCCCAGGGATTGGGTTGTTTTTGTCCTACTTTATGGTATTTATCATCGGAATTTTCATAGTACCAGGCATGTTCCGCAAGTTTGGAATCATCCTCCCCGAAATAAAAACGGGTGGACGTGCCGGCCCTGCAGGCATATTCCCATTCCGCTTCAGTGGGAAGGCGGTAAAACCGGCCGGTTTTCTGGTACAACCACTGGCAATATTTCAAGGCTCCTTGCTGGGTGGTGCTTACCATTGGGTAACCGCCCCGGTCGCCCATGCCAAAGGTCAGGTTTACATATTGCGAAGTGGGTCTGGTCACCGCGTCCGCCTTATAGGCAATTGCAGGGTTGGCTGACTGATCGTTGTCCTGATCCCTTTCCCGGAAACAATTGAATTCATCAAAGGTCACCTCGTACACTCCGATGTAAAAAGCATCCAGGTTTACTTTTACCTTTTGAGGACCCAGTTCTGCCGTTCCGGCGGGAGCCAGGATCAGTTTAAATACGATGTCAGTGCCTGGAATATTTTGTTCTATTTGCTGATCCTGCCCGGCAGCATACCGGATAACAAGAATGCAGAGACCGGCTGTTAAGATGAATTTAAACCTCATATACAAAAGACGAAGTTATCCATATTTGGTTACATTCATAGAATGGCTAAATTGTGTTTATGTATGGATTCAAACCTGCCCTCTTCCTGCTTTTTATATCCGTTCTCAGCTTAGGTGCGCTGAAGCTGCGCCCAAGACCTAATGTAATCATCATCCTGGCCGATGACCTGGGATACGGCGAACTGGGTTCCTATGGGCAACAAAAGATCAAAACCCCGCATCTCGACCGGCTGGCCGCCCGGGGCATGCGATTCACTCAATATTATTCAGGCAATACGGTCTGCGCCCCAAGCCGGTGCGTGTTGTTAACCGGAAAACATACCGGCCATGCGGATATCCGGGACAATTATGAAATGGGCGGGTTTGCTGATGCTGAAGAAAGGGGGCAATTACCCTTGCAGGCCAGCCAATATACACTTGCCCAATTATTGAAATCCAACGGTTACCGGACTGCGGTCATTGGGAAATGGGGACTTGGAATGCCTGGTAAGGAAGGAGACCCCAGGGATGCCGGTTTTGATTTTTTTTACGGCTATGCCTGCCAGAAACAGGCCCATAATTATTATCCTTCCCATCTCTGGAAAAAAGACCGTTGGGATACCCTACGCAATGGATATTTCTCCCCACACCAGAAATACGATCAACAGGATGAACCGCTTACCGTGCAATATGTGGCAAACCACTATACCGGCCCGGACTATGCCCCCGATTTAATGCGTCGTGAGGCTCTGGAGTTCATCAGACAGGGCGATCAACCTTTTTTTCTGTATTATACGCTGCCCATGCCTCATCTGGGTATACAAGTGCCGATGGAGGAGCTCGATGCCTATCCCGACTTTCCCGACACTCCTTACCTGGGTGACCGGCAGTATCTCCCGCACCATCGACCCAGGGCGGCATACGCTTCCATGGTCTCAAGGCTGGACCGCGAAGTAGGCATCCTCATGGATGCCCTGGCCAAGTCCGGTAATGAAAAAAATACCATCATTATTTTTATAAGCGACAATGGAGCTACCCCACCGGGGACCGGTGGCGCCGACACCCGTTTTTTTAAAAGCAATGGATTGCTGCGGGGCTATAAAATGGATTTGTACGAAGGGGGTATCCGTGTACCCTGCATCGTTTCATGGCCGGGAAAGATCAAACCGGGTACCGTCAATGCATCCCTCTTCGCGGCCTGGGACTGGCTTCCCACCCTGGCGGATATGCTCGGTCTTCCATTGAAGGCTGATGAATTGGATGGCCTTTCTTTTAAAAAGGCCTTGTTTAAAAATCAAACCCTTTATCCCGAACGATATCTCTATTGGGAATATTCCTCCTTCGGAGGATCCAGGGCCATACGAAAAGGAGATTGGAAACTGATCTGGTTTTCCAAAAACAATACCGGGCAATTGTATAATTTAAAGAACGACCCCGGGGAACAATCCGACCTTTCCACTTCCAATATCCCGAAACGGAATGAATTGTATGCGCTGATGAAAACAGCCCGCCAGCCAGCCCGAATCCCAGCCTGGAACAAGTATGAGCAATAAAGGCAAAAGGCTTCCGGCTTCCTTTTATCAAAACAAGGATGTTGTACATCTGGGCCGGTCACTGATTGGCAAGGTCCTGGTTTCCGACATCGATGGAATCAGGACCTCCGGCATCATTGTGGAAGCGGAAGCATACCGGGGACCGGATGACAAAGCCTGCCATGCTTATAACAACCGGCGCACCGATCGCACCGAAGTCATGTACAAAACCGGGGGGCATGCCTATATTTATATTTGTTATGGCATCCATCATTTGTTCAATGTAGTCACCGGTCCCAAAGATCATGCTCATGCTGTATTGATCAGGGCTCTCGAACCCCTGGAAGGCCTGGAAACCATGATGGAACGGAGACAACTGAATACAAATCAAGAACGGATCACCAAAGGACCGGGTGCCCTGTCCGTCGCCATGGGTTTTGACAAATCCTTTAGCGGCCACAGCCTGGTGGATCCGGAATCTTTGATATATATTGAAGACCGAAGGGTCCACATCGATCCGGATCAAATTGCCGCCGGGCCCAGGATTGGAGTGGAAAGCGCCGGTGAATGCGCGGCCTGGCCCTGGAGATTTTATGTAAGGAAGCATCGCAATGTAAGCGCCAGAAGGACATGAAAATCGATCAACGGATTGGGTTGGTTTATGGAGGGACAACGGTCCTGGTTCTTGCAACAGGGGCATATGGGTTGCTGGTTGCCAATCAGCACTTATCTCCGCCGGCCAGTTCTTGTTATTTTGTAAGCCTGTTTGGGATCCCCTGCGGCGGTTGTGGAGGAAGCCATGCGCTGCAGGCCATGATCCATGGAAAAGGAATAAGGGCCTTTTTATTTAACCCCCTGGTAGCTGTAATGACGCCACTGATCATTATCCTGAGCGGCTTGCTCCTTATTGACCTGGTCTTCAATAAACGAACGCTGGTGCAATTGATGAATACCGTTCAATCTGAGTTAAAAAACAGGAATTTCAGCCTTGGATTGGCCGGGCTGCTGATGGCGCACTGGGCCTATATTATTGTTAAATATTTTGGAGCATGAACACGGTCATCTTATGTGCAGCCATCGCCCTGATTTATGTGGTGCCTTATAAATTAGTTTGTTTAATAAACCACAGCTCTTGATCTTTGCGTTAATTAATTCGTAGTTATGGCTTTATACCATGAATCTGGGCAATAAGGAATCCCGCTGGAAAATTTATCTGGCAGTTGCCGGCATCCTGGTCATGGCATTATCCATGATTTATGTCCGTTACCTGGCTAAAAAACTGGAAGACGGCGAACGAAGCAGCGTAGAGTTGTATGTAAAAGCCCAGGAAGCCCTGGCCAAAACCGGCAATGACATCAATAAGGATGTCACCTTCGAATCCCAGGCCATTGAGGCCAATAAAACACCCATTATCGCTACCGACGAAAATGACCAGGTGACCTGGGGCCGCAATTATGGCCCGCTCCGGGATGAAGACAAGGAGTTTTTAAGCAAAAGGCTGGTCAAACTGAAAAAACAAGGCATCCAGCCCATCAAATCCGAATTAAACAATGTCTATTTTGAAAATTCCCGGGTGCTGCGTTGGCTCAAGCTGTTTCCCTATATCCAGTTGATGTTGTTGTTGGGTTTTCTGATGATTGGCGTGATCGGATTCAGTGCCAGCCAGCGGGAACAACAAAACCGCGTGTGGGTGGGTATGGCCAAAGAAACCGCCCATCAGTTGGGCACCCCAATCGGCGCCATTGTGGCCTGGGTGGAAAACCTGAAACTCCTTTCGAGCGAGGAACCGGAAAAAATGGAATTGCTGGATGAATTGCGCAGCGATGTCACACGGCTGGAACTCATCGCGGAACGTTTTTCTAAAATCGGATCCAAACCAACCCTGGAAAAGACCAACCTCAATCAACAGCTGGATCAATGCCGGAATTACATGGAAAAGCGGGCTTCAAAAAAAGTCCGTTTCGAGTTTCCTCCTTTAAATGATGAGCCCTATTACGTCAGGATGAATCCGCCCCTGTTTGACTGGGTGATGGAAAACCTCATGAGAAATTCCCTGGATGCCATGGACGGAACCGGCACCATCAGAGCCGAGATTTACAAGGAAGGGGATTATATCTGCATCGACCTATCCGATACCGGTAAGGGCATGTCCGGCAACCAGTTTAAACAGGTTTTTGAGCCCGGCTACACCACGAAAAAAAGAGGCTGGGGACTGGGACTTTCCCTGGCCCGGAGGATCATAGAAAATTACCACAAGGGGAAGATTTTTGTAAAGCGGTCGGTGATCGGGGTGGGGACGACGTTTACGGTGAAATTGCCAGGGTAGGGGTGCGAGGTCAGAGGTAAGAGGTTGTAGGTCAGAGGTCAGAGGATTATACGCCCTCTAACCTCTAACCTCCTACCTCGTTGAGACGCAGCTTGGCTTCGCTGCACCGAATATATTTTGATAACGGCAAATAACCGGAAGTTCGGAGCTCAGC
>CAYOPD010000175.1:0-6513 GCA_964405735.1 uncultured Saprospiraceae bacterium
CCCACCAATTCGGAAACCGGTTGTTGCAATTCAGGGAAGGGAAAATCATCCATGACATGGCTGCAGGAGAAAAAGCCGCATTGTCCATACAGGATATCTTTCATTGGTTTGAGTAAGTGGATATCCAGTGTTGAGTTGGTTCATTTCTCCGGGCGGGATACCAAGAACATTTTACCAGACCATTTATGTCAAATTCAGGTACCTTTTAAAGGCGATGATGGCTTTGAAATCGGCATCTTTGGAAGTACATGTCATCCCGAAGGTCGCCTACTAAATGAATATTCGATTATCATAAGAATGGTGCCATAGGCACCGTATGTGGCTGGCAATATATATAAGGTTAATCACGTCCCATACGGGACGATACATCCCCTCGTAATTCAGCTACCCATATCTTATCTCAGAAGGGATATCAAGCGCTTCGTCCTGCTGTACATCATTAGTCTCTCTCATTTCCTATTAAGGCACCTTCCTTTTATAAATTCCTTTAAATGCAACCGACAACACTTCATCCGACGGACCCAAGATTTCCCACAATTGAATTACCGATCCATCTTCATTTTTCTTCCAGGTGATGCGATTGTAAAATTTCGCGCCGCCCTGCCCTGCTACCCAGTCGCTTTTGAGGATCATGGAATTCGTTTTGGCCCTGCCTTTTAGTTTTAATATAGTTCCCTGTCTATCCTGCCATAGCTGGTTCCAGGTGGAGTCGGATGGGTCATAATAATTAAAACTTCTACCGGTTCCTCCACCGGCACCCTGCCAGTGCTCGCTTAGCAAACACTGGTCTTCCAACTTTACAATTGAATTCTCTCCCAGTTTTTTACCCGCTGAATCAAATACCATCCACTCACCCAGCCAAAAATCAAATTGGCGGTGTTGTGGGGTGCAGCAGGCGCAGGTCGATTGAGCGTTGATCAGGGCAGGAATGGCCAGCAACACAAACCAGTATAAAAAGCGGATCCCCATGTCAGTGACCGAAAAGCTCAAATTTTTGTCTTTCGTAAAAATGACGTATTACACAACGAATTGAATTGTAAATGTTTATGTTTTCGTTCATAAACTTTTTGTCGTTGCGGCCGCTCTTTATGGTCAGCCTTAGGAACCAGGGGTGCGGTAATGAACCGCGATGTGGGAGGCTTTGTCAATATCTTCCGGAGTAAGCAATGGGGTAATGGTGATATCCGCCGCACCCGAAGAGTCTATTGTCATAGAAATGGCTGCACCTGTGATATCATCCGGTAATTCACAAAGCACATAGGCCTCATCCGCATTTAAGGTATAATAAAATGATTCAAGTTTTCCGCCCAGGTCGGTCAGCATTTTATCTATTGCCTGGCGACGGGATGAGCCTCCCATTTTAAGCACCCCTCCCATCCCGGAAGCGGAATACTTTGCTTTAACCAAATATTTTTTTGACATATAAATTAATTAAAAATGATTTGAGAAATATAAATCAAAGAACAATATACATTTCCTTCTGACCTGCCTGCCGTATATCCAATTGCAGGATAAATGTAGTCAAATGGAAAGAGCTTTGGAACAGTTCATTCTTTTAAATTTTATTAGGATGGGCAGCCTGTTCAGGCAGGACCAGGTTTTTATTGAACAGGAAGGCAATGATAAAAGTCGACCCTGCCCCTTCGATGGTTTCAAAGGTCAATTTCCCACCATGTCCTTTGGTGATGATCTCATAACTCAGGGATAATCCCAGGCCGGTCCCTTCCCCGAGGATAAGCCCAACCCCGTTCCCTGCCCGGTGGGATTGACCCTAAAAAGAGGTTGTAGCATCCTGATATTTGCCAGGAAGCATTATCACTCAAACGGATTGCACTTGGATGAATTTTAATCCCGGATGACCTGCTTCAGGCTTGTTTATCGCAATAAGCATATATACCGTATTCCAGCAAATGAATGGCTTTCAATATACCAGCGGCTTCTTCACCCACACCGGGCAAAGGAGGCGAAATGAGGATTTTTATATCCTGGATGAACTTAATGGGATATATATCCTGGCTGACGGCATGGGGGGATATCCAGGTGGACACATCGCTTCCAGGCTCGCATCCGAGGCCTGTCACGACTACATAAAAAGTCATCCTGTGGGCCCCTTACTCCCCGATGACTTGATCGATTTTATCAGAAAGCAATTTGTAAAAGAAATTCGCATTCATCCGGAATATTCGGCTATGGGCACTACGTTATGCTGCCTGTACATCCGGGAAGGATGTATCCACGCCCTACACCTGGGAGATTCCAAAATCATAGTATTAACAGATTCTGTTTTTGAGTCCAGGGATCATACTTATGCCCAGGAATTAATGGATCATCAAATGATTTCTTCAGCAGAATATCAAGGTCATCCGATGCGTCACCTTTTAACCAAATGCCTTACGGTCAGTGACCGTGAATTCAAAGCCGATTATCAAAAAATTCCGCTTCAAAAAGGATGGAATACCATTCTCTTATGCAGTGACGGCGTGCTGGAGACTTATACAGCAGCAGAGACCATAGCCATGATCAAAGCCGAACCCGATATAGACAAAATAATGCATAAGATAGAACAACATACCCTGAAACAATCAATGGACAATTGCACTGCGGTCATGGTACGATATCATTTTTCCGGGGTGGAAAATCAATAGGCGCAGGCAGCAAATGATTTTATCAATTCATTCCTTTTTTTCAACTGCAGCGGACTCAACACATTTTTAGACATCAACCGGCCAGAAAGTTCCAAACTGCGCCTGTAGTAATAACAGGGGTCATGGATGGTTTCTGTTTTTGATCTCCTGTTGCGGTTTAACGACAATGCCCTCGCGGTTTTGTCATAGTATTCACTCAAAAAAACCACATATCTAATATTGAGGGTGTCTTCCCGGCTTTGTTTCTCCAATGCCAAAAGTGCGTTCAGGTGATCCTGCAATAAGGAGCCGGGCCTATCCTTCATGTAAAGCCGGCATAAATTAATCTTAATCTGGACAACATGAATCAGGCCGGAGTCGGTTACCTTATACAGGGCCATCGCTTCCTCGTATTTATTCACAGCAATCTGGTATTCTTTATTTTCAAAATGGGCATTGCCCATAAATTCAAGGGTAAGGCCCAAATTTCGTCCCATTCCCAAATTATTTCCATAATCTTTAAGTATCGCATGCGCCTTTTGATGCTCTCCAGAGGCCTTTTCAAACTCTCCCATCTCTGTAAGAATTCTTCCAATAGCATTATAGTTTATAGCCAGATTCTCCTGGGTATGTTTATTTTGAGGATCCAACCGCAAACTTTCCAAGAGCCTTAATTCGACTTCCTTTAATAATCTAAGGGCTTCATCCATCCGCATGGTTTCGGTGAGCGGCTCACGCATGGCATTTTTGGTCTGCAGGATATTGGCCAATTTTACATAATTGTTGGGATCCTTTTCCAATAAAGCTTCAAACGAAAAAACCGATTGATATCCCGCATCGATGGCCTCCAGGTGTTTCCCTGTGACCGTATACAAACTGGCCAGCATGGAAAGGGAGACCGCCAGGGCATTCCTGAACGCGGCATTCCCGGGTTCCCGGGCAAGCCCTTTCTCCAGAATTTCAATCGATTTATGATATGACGATATGGCCATGGAAGTGTTTCCCAGGTTGGAATATCCATACATGCCGCTTACATCCCCTATTCGATTAAACGATTCTGAAAGAGCCAGCCTGTATTTAAGGGAATCGGGATGTTTATCAGAAAGTTCAGAAAGCAAATGATTGCTCTTTTGGTACAACACCAGCGTAGTGTCTAACCGGCCCAGGGTATACATGATGTCACCCAGGCCCAGGTAGGCTTGTGAAAGACTGAAGGCGTATTTTTGATTTGTTGAATTTTTAATTACCAGGCTTTCACTTATTCTCACTGCTTTACTATAACTGATATAGGCATCGCCGGTCTTGCCCATATTGGCTACATATGAATTTCCTTGAATGTTGCCCAGGCGTTGATAACCATCGGATACCTCATTCATCAGTTCCGGATTGCCTGAATTCCTGCTTTCCAGCTTTTCAAGGTAGGTGATCGCTCTGGATATCACCAACTCCTTAACTGCTGTGGTGCCTTCCAGGCTGGCAACCCCATCGTAAAACTCGAATAACATTGAACCGGTAAGACTTCTGAGATCGTTAAACATGGCTTTCGCCATACCGGCCTGATAGAGACTGGAAAATAAGCCGGCAAGGATGGTCAATAAAATAGCCAGTCCGGAAAGGATAAAGGTCCGGTTTCGGAGTGCAAATTTTTTCGCCCGGTATGGCCATTGGCCTCTGGTAGCTATCACCGGGAGATGGCTGAGGTATCGGGCTATGTCCTGAGAAAAATGATCAACAGAGTGGTACCTCTCTTTCGGATCCTTTCTCAGCGCCTTAAGACAGATGTGATCCAGGTCGCTGTCCAGTTTAGGATTGATCTTTTGAATTTGTTTTGAAGGGGGGGGCGGGTTGTATTCACAGATCACCTCCAGCCATGAAGACAAGCTGCCTGATGTCGTTGTAAAGGGATTGATGCCGGTAAGGATCTGATAAAATAAGATGCCCAGGCTATATACTTCACTCGACATACCCAGGGGCTGGCCTTTGATGTGCTCCGGAGAAGCGTATTCCGGCGTAATAAATAATTGCTGGGTCTCCTGAAAAGTCTGATCTTGAGTATTGAGGATCTTTGCTATTCCGAAATCGAGCAATTTAATCTCACCCGACCTCGTGATGAGAATATTGGAGGGTTTGATATCTCGGTGAATGATAAGTTTTTGATGCGCAAAAGAGATCACGTCGCACAGCTTTTGAAACAGGTGCAATTTCTGGTTCAGGCCCAGTTGCTGTTCTTCGATATAATCCGTAATCGACTTACCATCGACGTATTCCATGACAATGAAAGGAATTCCCTGATCCGTAGATCCCCCATCGAGTATGTTGACGATATTGGGGTGCTTTAAACTGGCCAGGATCTGGCGTTCATTCCGGAGTTTTTGTACCAATGCGGCTGAAGTGCGGCCGTCTTGCAATATTTTTATAGCTACTTTTTGATCGTACTCCCCGTCTACGCGTTCTGCTAAAAATACAGTACCCATACCCCCTCTTCCGATCTCCTTAATGAGCTTATAACGGCCCAGCAGCTGCCCTTCCTGGCAGGTTGATGCCTTTCCGGCGAACCAGAACGCCGGAGGCCATTCAAAAGTCAGTTCGCTTTCATTGGCCAGCATGCGGATGGCTTCTGCGTGCAGCTTTGGATCGCCTGAACAAGCCTCTTTGAGGTAGGCCTCCTTGTTTTCCGGGTCGAGGGTCAGTGCCTTCTCCAGAATGGGTTTGAGTTGCGCCCAGACTGACTTTTCCACAAGGTTTCAGGCTTTTAGTTGTGACTTCAAAAAAAGTTTTGCTGTCGACCACTCGCGTTTCACCGTTGATTCCGAAATATTCATCAATGCGGCGATTTCCTCTGTAGACAGGCCTGCATAAAATTTTAATTCAACCAGCCGGGCTTGCCTGGGATCCATGTGTTCGAGGTGGGCCAGCGCATTTTCTATTTCCAGAATATCCAGCGCATTAAGCTGGTCTGATTTGCTCCCCTCAGCCCCGCTCAGCGTAATCTGGATGCCGTTTCTTTTCAACCTTTTTTTAGACCTCGCGTGGTCTATCAATATTTGCCTCATGGCATTGGCGGCTATGGAATAAAAATGGTTTCTGTCTTCCACCTTCAAATTCCCGCTATTAAAAAGTTTGGAATAAGACTCCCCGATCAGTTCAGTCGGGCATAGGGTATGGTAGGGCTTTTCGCGCCTGAGCAATTTGCGGGCAGTGGCATGCAGATCATCGTATATAGCCCGGAACAATTTTTCCCGGTCACCCTCGTCACCTTTCCTGTTGAGCAGTTCGGTTATGGCCACGGATGGTTTTTCGGTTTTCATTTATTGAATGTAGTCATAAATTCACCGGTAATAAAATAATCCTAGGGTCCCCCCGGACCTCACTACCGGGCAATCCTGTGGTAGCTTCCAAAGCGGATGGCCTCGGCGGCTGGAAAAAAACTTTAGCCTGAATGACCTCCTTTTGACCTCTTTAGCGCATAACCAAATAGAGCCAATTTTAAAACATCATTCACATCAAAATATTTACTTATGAAAAGTCAAATGCTCAAGGTCTTGTTAGGCCTGTTTTTTATCATGTCCTGTTCAAAATCCGAGGATATCCTGGATTTTTCTCCAGCATTGGAAGAGCGGGGAAACGACAATCACAAAATCTTTAAACTGGCCCAGGTAAATAACCAGTATACCTACCTTCTTACGGACGGGTCACCTGGCGTTGGAAACCGACAAATAAATTATGTTTACAGTTGTTCGAGGCCTGTTGGCAGGGCGGTAGGTTTTTCAGACCGTTTGGAAGAAAATGGTGAAGTCTATTATGAAAATTCAAGCACGATGTCCTATAATGATAATTTTATGATATCCGAAGAACGTGCTCAGGAATATGGAGATGAGGTGGTAAGAAC
>CAYOPD010000176.1:0-6290 GCA_964405735.1 uncultured Saprospiraceae bacterium
ATCAGTTTGTCAGTTTATCAGTTTGCCAGTTTATCAGTTTATCAGTGAGTGGGAGTCGGTCCCTGTTGATAGGATCAGGTGGGTGTCCGCTTGTGATGGCCTTGTCAACTCGAGGCTCTGCCCGTGATGGCGAGTCCACCTTTGGGACCCCGCCATTCGAATTTGTTTCGTATTTTAGCTTCAATTTATTTGCGGAAGTAGCTCATCCCGAAGTTTCGGGAGGTGGAGCCCGCCTGCCGTCGACTTAATTAATACTTTGAACTCGGCAGTCGGGCAGGCAATAGCTTCCCAAGCTAAGGGTCGAGGGTTCCCTGCCCGAATGACCTTTTGTAATGCGGCAGTAGCTCAGTTGGTAGAGCATTAGCTTCCCAAGCTAAGGGTCGAGGGTTCGAGTCCCTTTTGCCGCTCAAGTTGAAAAAAGGCTACTCGTTTGATTGTTTTGGTCAGGCGGGGAATTCTGTTTTCCGCTCAAAAAAATACCTCCGCCCTCAGCTGACCGGAGGTTTTTCAATTCTTTACCCGATCTTTCTCCAAAATTCACAAATGTCCAGACGCAGAAAATTCCTGAAACAAGCCTCCATGGCCGCGCTGGGGACTACCCTACTCCCTCAGGGAAATGCCGCCCCGTTTTTAATCTATAACCCGAAAACTTCGCCGGCTGATACGATTCGTTTTGGCACCATCGGCATCAATGGCATGGGCTGGGCCAATACGCGGGCAGCCCTGACTCAGCCAAACGCCCAACTGGTCGCACTCTGTGATATTGACCAGTCCGTCCTCGATAAAAGAATGGCTGAACTCAAAGACCTGAAGGTCGATGCCTCGAAAGTAAAAACCTTCAAGGACTACCGGAAAATGCTGGAGATGAAAGACCTGGACGTCATCATCATTGGCACCCCGGACCACTGGCACCCCCTCATCACCATCCACGGATGCCAGGCCGGCAAAGATGTCTATGTGGAAAAACCCATTGCCAATTCCATCGGGGAAAGCCTCGCCATGGAGCAAGCCCAGAAAAAATACAACCGAGCCATCCAGGTGGGCCAGTGGCAACGCAGCCAGAAACATTTCCGGGACGCCATCGACTTTGTGCATTCCGGACGGCTGGGCAATATACGTACCGCCAAAGCCTGGGCCTACCAGGGCTGGATGAAACCCGCCCCCGTGGTGCCCGACGCCCCGGTCCCGTCCGGTGTGGATTACGATATGTGGCAGGGCCCGGCCATGCACCGGCCTTTTAATACCAGCCATTTTCATTTTAATTTCAGGTGGTTCTGGGCCTATGCCGGCGGGCTGATGTGCGATTGGGGAGTGCATCTCATCGACTATGCCCTATTTGGCATGAAGGCCATCATGCCCAAAACCGTAGCCTCCCTCGGTGGAAAGTTTGCCTATCCCGAACTCAGTCACGAAACCCCCGACTCTCAGCATACCATCTATGAGTTTGACCATTTCATATTGAGCTGGGAACACGCCATGAGCATCGACAACGGGCCTTATGGCCGTGATCATGGCATTTCTTTCATTGGCAACTACGGGACGCTGGTGCTCGACCGTGCGGGCTGGGAAGTGATTGAAGAAAAAAGAGAAAAAAACAAGATCCTGATTCCTCTGCAGAAGCGTGAAGACAACGGAGTTGAAAAACATATGGAAAATTTCTTTGGGGTGGTCCGTTCCCGCCAGATGGAAGACCTCAATGCCCCCATCCAGGCCGGCTCCCTGGTGGCTAAAGTATGCCAGATGGGCAATATTGCGTTCCGCAGCGGCAAAAAGCTGGACTGGAACACCAGCAATCAACGTTTTACGGATGAGGCCGTGAATAAGGAATACCTGATGCCGGAGTATCAGAATGGATATAGTTTGCCGGTGGTGTAGCTCAAGAGCAAAGATCAATCAGCTTTCAGCTATCAGCTATCAGCCATCACTGCCGAATGCTGATCGCTGATTACTGACCGCTTTTTCTTTACCTTCGTTTCATGAAATTCGCCACCAAGCTGATTCATGCCGGCATTGAGCCCGATCCGTCCACGGGAGCGATCATGACCCCGATTTATCAAACTTCCACTTACGTCCAGGAAGCGCCGGGAAAACACAAAGGCTATGAATATGCTCGGACCCAGAATCCCACCCGTACCGTGCTCGAAACCAACCTGGCGGCCCTGGAAAACGGGAACTACGGCATTTGTTTTGCCAGTGGCCTGGCTGCCCAGGACGCCGTGATGAAAATGCTCAACCCGGGAGACCTGATCCTTTCGACCAATGACCTTTATGGGGGATCGTTCAGGCAAATGAGGCGGGTATATGAGAAATTTGGAATCAAATCACAGTTTGTCAATCTCTCAGACTCCAACATGGCCAGGGAACATATTCGTGCAGGAGTCAAATTGCTCTGGGTAGAAACGCCCACCAATCCCATGCTCAATATCATCGACCTGGAACTGGTATGCGGCCTGGCCAAAGAATATGGGATCATGGTCTGCGTGGATAACACCTTTGCTTCGCCTTATTTACAAAACCCCCTTGATTACGGTGCAGATATCGTGCTTCATTCGGCGACCAAATACATCAGCGGGCATTCGGACGTAGTGCACGGAGCCCTGATCGTAAAAGAAAAAGATCTTGCTGACCAATTGCATTTTATCCAGAATGCCACGGGGGCAGTTCCGGGGCCCATGGATTGTTTCCTTGTCCTGAGGGGCATAAAGACCATGCATGTGCGTGTACAGCGGGCCTGTCAGAACGCCGCCAGAATCGCCCATCACCTGGACGCGCATCCGAAAGTGGACAAGGTATTTTATCCTGGATTTGCTGGCCACCCGAACCACCTGACCGCTAAAAAACAAATGCGGGATTTCGGGGCTATGATCTCTTTTGACCTGAAGGACAACAGCATCGAACATGCCAACACCATACTGAGCAACACCCATCTGTTTTCACTGGCCGAATCGCTTGGAGGAGTCGAATCCCTCATCGGGCATCCGGCTAGCATGACCCATGCCTCCATACCCCGTGAAGAACGGTTGAAGACAGGGCTTACGGATTCGTTGATCAGACTCAGCGTCGGCATTGAAGATGTGGACGACCTGATCGCTGACCTCGATCTTGCCCTGGACCATGGATGAAGAAAAAAAAAGTATAAAATATTGGCCGGAGCAGGATAAGCCCCGCGAAAAACTGATCCAGAAAGGTCCCCGGACGCTATCTGATTCCGAATTGATCGCTATCCTGATCGGCAGCGGCACCCGTGATCTGAGCGCCATCGACGTATCCCGCAGCCTGCTCCAGCAGACCGGCCATAACCTCAATAAACTCGCCGGCCTCAGCCACCAGGACCTGAAAAAAATAAAAGGGATTGGCCCTGCCAAAGCCATCACGATCCAAGCCGCACTCGAACTCGGCCGGAGAAGAGAAAGTACCCTGTCCGACCACCGAAAAAAAATCCTGAGCAGTACCGAAGCCGCCTCTCTTTTCTCTCATTTGAAGGACAGCAGGCAGGAAGAATTCTGGATGGCCTGTCTCAACCGCCAACTGCAAGTGGTATATCTCGGCCAGGTACACCTGGGTGGCATTTCGTTTGTATCCGCCGATCCGCGCATCATCTTCGGCAAGGCTTTGGAACACCGGGCGGTCTCCCTGATCGTGAGCCACAACCATCCATCCGGCAATCTCAGGCCAAGCAAAGAAGACGAGGCCATCACTAAAAAACTGAAAGCCGCAGGCGACCTGCTTGACATCCGGCTTGCCGATCACCTGATCATTTCACCGGAAGGGTTTTTTAGTTTTGCAGATGAAGGCATGATTTGATCCTGGCTTCCGGCTTCCGGATTCCATATGTCACATAGGGCCAATTTTGGCCTGCTTCACCCAGTATTGTTGCTCCCTTTCCCTTTCACCTTTCACCCTTCCGAGGCATCGGGACTCCCTTACTCCCTTCAAATCCTTACTTTTGTCAATCCGATGGCTAACCCCAAAAAAAAATTCAATTATTCCCTCCTGATCAGGGTAATCCAGCTGTCCATTCCATATAAAAAGTTATTCTACTGGACCATTGTCCTGGCTATCATCCAGGCCCCTCTGGGCATCCTCCGTCCGCACCTCATCAATGTCATGGTGGATGAACATGTGATGAAGGATGATGTGACCGGGCTCGGCCCGCTGGTCTTCTGGTACATGGTCGTTTTGCTGGCCACCGTCTGGCTCAGGTATATTTTTATTTTATGGACCAATACCCTGGGACAATCCATCATCCGTGATCTGCGGACCCGGGTCTTTAATCACATCATGGACCTCCGGATGGCCTATTTTGACAAGACGCCGATCGGCACCTCCACCACCCGGACCATCAACGATATCGAATCCATCAATGAAGTTTTTTCCGAAGGGGTGATCACCATCCTGGCCGATATCCTGGGCCTGATTGCTGTGCTGATCATCATGTTTGTCGTGAGTTGGAAACTCAGCCTGATCTGCCTGACTACCCTGCCCTTCCTCCTGTATGCAAGTTATTTATTCAAAGAAAAAGTAAGGGAATCTTTTCAACAGGTACGCACCCACATCGCACGCATGAATGCTTTCCTGCAGGAACGAATTTCCGGCATGCGGATCATTCAGATCTTTAATGCTGAAAAACAGGAACAGGAGTCTTTTCGTAAAATCAACCGCGAGTATACCCAGGCAAATATTGACGGTATTTTTTATTACGCCGTCTTTTTCCCGGTGGTCGAACTGATCTCCGCGGCTTCTTTGGCTTTGATGGTCTGGTGGGGATCGCGGGGGGTATTGGAAGGTGAGGTGACGCTGGGTGCCCTGGTGGCCTTTCCCATTTACCTGACTATGCTTTTCCGCCCGATCCGGTTCATGGCCGACAAATTCAATACGCTGCAGATGGGTCTGGTGGCCGCCGAAAGGGTTTTTGGCGTGCTGGACAATCAAAGCAAAATAAAAAATGAAGGAAACATCATCCCTCAGCGTCTGAAGGGTGATTTGGTATTTGATAAGGTGAGGTTTAGTTATGACGGTGAGCAGGAAGTGCTGAAAGGCATCAGCTTTCAGGTGCCTGCGCACAGCACCCTCGCTATTGTAGGCAGCACGGGTTCCGGTAAAACCACCATCATCAGTGTACTCAACCGTTTATATGATATCCAGGATGGAGAAATACGCATCGACGGAAAAAATATTAATGAATACGAACTGGTTGCCTTGCGGCGGCGGATAGGGGTAGTCCTGCAGGATGTATTTTTATTCGGCGGTACGGTCCTGGAAAACATCACGTTCAGGCAGAGCGGTATTCCTGCAGAGGCCGTAATCCGGGCTGCCCGGCAGATCGGGGCGCATGCATTCATTGAAAAGCTTCCCGGTGGATATGATTTTGTAGTGACCGAACGTGGATCCAATCTGTCCATGGGCCAGCGCCAGCTCATTTCTTTTGTACGGGCCCTCGTTTTTGATCCTGACATCCTGGTCCTCGATGAAGCCACTTCTTCGATTGATCCGGAGACGGAGTCCATCATCCAGTATGCCATTGAAAAACTGATAGAAAAACGGACCTCCATCATCATTGCCCACCGCCTGAGCACGATCCGCCACGCCGACCAGGTGATCGTCATGGACCATGGGCAGATCAAGGAAATAGGCACCCATGAGGAATTGCTGGATAAGCCGGACGGATTGTACAGGAAATTGCACGATTACCAGTTTGCCCGGATGGCCGAAATGTGATCTGATGCCGGATTCCGGCGACTTCCATCCGGTATAGACAGAAGTTGATCGATAATTGTCCTTAAATCGAACCAGAACCATACATAAATTTGTTTTACTTCTAAATTTTTAAAAGAATGGAAAACCGTCGTTATACCACTACCGAAACCATTGTTGGACTGGTATTCTTTGCCCTGGCCCTCTGGGCCGCCTTTTTTCTTTTTAAGAGCATTTTCAGTATTCTGGCCTGGGCGGCACCCATCCTCTTTATAGCCGCCCTGATCATCAATAATAAACTGGTCGTCAGTTATGGCAAGATGCTGCTGGTACTCCTGCAAAAAAATACCCTGGTGGGCATCGTTGCCATCATTCTCACTTTTGTCGCCTTTCCCGTTGTAGCGGCCCTCTTGTTTGCTATGGCGCTGATGAATAAAAAAGCCGACAGCATCCTCAAGGATGAAATCCGGAAAAAAGAAGGCATCCCGACAGATTATACGGAGATTTCGTCCGAGGCGGGAAAACAGTATGATGATTTATTTGGGAAAAAGTGAATGGGAGCTGTGAGTTATGAGCTGTCAGCTATCAGCTATCAG
>CAYOPD010000177.1:0-6258 GCA_964405735.1 uncultured Saprospiraceae bacterium
TCGGAAAAACCAGCTCAAAGGCCGTTCCTTCATTTTCCCTTGAAGCAAAATGGATATTTCCCTTGTGCATGAGCATGATCTGTTTGGACAGGCTAAGCCCGATCCCGCTGCCATTGGTCTTGGTGCTGAAAAAAGGGACAAAAATTTTATCGGTCACCTCCTGCGGAATGCCCCGGCCGTTGTCCGAAACCTTGATGACCAGCCGGCCATTCGATTCTTCCGCACTCAGCATGATTCGGGCGTTGGGCTTATCGAGGAGGGCATCCTTGGCATTGAGTAAAAGGTTGATGATCACTTGTTCGATGAGGTTGGGATCGGCATGAAGCACCAGGTTGGTGTCTTTGAGGATGATGTCCAGATCAATGTTTTTTTGCTCCAGGGTCGGGTTCATGAGGTTGTACATGGTGCTGAACAATTCCCCGAGCGGGATGGCTTTGATCTGAGGCTGGCTGACCTTATTGAGGTTGCGGTAGGTCTGGGCAAAACGGAGCAGTCCTTCGCTCCTTTTTTTGATGGTGTCGATGCCTATGCCCAGGTCTTCCTTTTCATCCGGAGTGGCGTCCTGCAGCCTGGTTTTCAGGGTGTCGGCCAGGGAGGCGATCGGGGCCACGCTGTTCATGATTTCGTGTGTCATCACACTGAGCAGTTTTTGCCAGGCATTCGCTTCGGTTTCGTCGATCGCCTCATTGATGTTCTGAATGGCGACGAGTTTGTATTTTTTTCCTTCGAGCAGAAAGGCCGTTGAATTGAGCAGGACCTTGAGTTCTTTGAGGCCTTCGCTCAGCTTGACAATTTCCTGGTTGCCCGATTTTATTTCAATGATTTTCTGGTAGAGGAGCGGGTTTCTTTTCTCCAGGGAATGAATGGTCCGGAGGTAAGGGACCTGGAGCATTTTTTTCAGGGTTTCGTTGAGCCAGATCACTTCCCCTCCCGTCTCTTCATAGGAAATGATGCCGGTGTTGATGATCTCCAGTACTTTCTGCAGGTATTGATAGTGGGTTTCCTTTTCGAGGGAAATGTCCTTGATGGTGTCGTTGATCTCGTTGAAGCCTTCCCGGAGGGATTTCAGTTCTTTGGGTGCTTCTTTTACATTAAAATGCCTGGAGAAATCCCGGTAATGCACCGATTCGACATACTGGTCGATTTCATCGTAGGCTTTCCGGTTGAAGACGTACATATCGTATCCCAGGTAACCGAGAAGGGCCGCCGGCACGAGCATATAGATATAATAACCGCTCACCAGCAGCCAGGAAAAGGCCAGAGCGGCCACCAATAAAATGATCACCCTCCGGATGATTTTCCACTCAAAGCGCTCAAATGCCATGGGGTAAAAATAGTGATCAGGGGTCAGTAATCAGCTATCAGCATTCAGCTATAAGCATTCAGCTATAAGCATTCAGCATTCAGCTATCAGCTATCAGCATTCAGCGATCAGCGATCAGCATTCGGTGATCAGCAATCAGCAGTTTGTAAATTCTGCTTTAAGCGGATAGTTGAAAACTGATAGCTCAACGCTCATCCCTCATCCCTCATCCCTATATCTCATATTTATTCAGCCGGCGGTAAAGTGCGGTGCGGGTGATGCCGAGTTCTTTGGCGGCTTTGGTGATGTTGCCGCTGTGTTTTTCGAGGACTTTGATCACGGTGTTTTTTTCCACGCTGCTCAGTTTAAAATCGGCGGCATCGGCGAGTTTTTGGGAAGATTCGATCCCGGAAAAAATGATTTCCGACGCGGTCAGTTCATCTTTGTCACAGAGGATGACTGCCCGTTCTATGGTATACTGGAGTTCGCGGATGTTGCCTGGAAACGGGTATGACATGAGGGCTTCCAGTGCACCGCGGCCCAATTTGAGATCGGGCTTAAAATATTTTGCGGAGTACGTCTGGAGAAAATATTTCGCGAGGATTTCAATGTCCTTATCCCGTTCACGGAGCGGAGGCAGGTGGAGGTCTACGGTATTGATCCGGTAAAGCAGGTCTCTCCTGAACCGTTGTTCATTGGCCAGTTCGCTCATGGGCAGGTTGGTGGCGCAAATAAGCCGGATATCCACCTGGCTGGGAATGTTGGATCCGATCCGGGTGATGTGCCTGTTTTGGATCACAGTCAGCAATTTGGCTTGCTGGGTCAGGTTGATGTTGCCTATTTCATCCAGGAAGAGGGTACCCCCCTGTGCGGCTTCAATCCGGCCCACCCGGTCTTCGCGCGCATCCGTGAAGGAGCCTTTTTTATGTCCAAACAATTCACTTTCAAACAGGGATTCGGTAAGGGCTCCGAGGTCCACCTTGATCAGGGGTTTGTCAGCCCGGGAAGAAAGATAATGGATCTGGTGCGCGAGTACATCTTTGCCTGAACCGTTTTCTCCCAGGATCAATACATTGGCATCGGTCGGCGCCACTTTGGAAACCTTGACCATCAGGTCTTTCATTTTCTCCGACTCTCCGAGCAGGCGCACGGTGTCGGGTGGGGCAGGGGTGCTTTTCACCTGTTTTTTAAAGGCGGCATGAAGGCTGTTGATCAGCTTTTCATTTTGCCAGGGTTTGAGGATAAAGTCCTCCGCTCCTTCCTTGAGCGACCGCACGGCAAGGTCAATATCACCGTAAGCGGTGATCAGGATGACCATGACCTTGGGTTTGATCTTTTTAATTTCTTTCAGCCAAAACAGGCCTTCGTTACCGGAATGGATGCCACTCCGGAAATTCATGTCGAGCAGGATGATGTCAAAATCCTGTTCTTTGAGCAGGGACTTGATTTCATCCGGATAACGGCTGAAAGAAATGGAACGGACCAGGGGCTTTAAAAGCAGGCGTACGGCGGTCAGTACATCCGGATCGTCATCCACAATCAGTATACTGCTTTCGCGGAGGTTCATATATTTTCCAAATTTCGGGAAAATCTGGCTATCCGTCATTGGCTTGATCTTGTATTAATAACAGACTGCTTTATTTTCCCTTGGTTGCATCCTCCTCCTGAACGCATTTCCGCACACTTTTGTATCAAAAGCGAACAGTTTTTTAAAAAACTCTTTTTGCAAATTATTGGTAATCAATATCATGTAACCTTTGGCACGATCTTCCGTGTTTATCAACAGCAGTAAATAAATCAAAACGGTGGACAGACCAATAGCAAAAAAAACCTGGACGACACAACGGATTCTCGGCATCGCGGGCCTTCTTGCCCTGGGCACGCTCATCTTCATGGCCGTGCGATCTTCATCCGGAAAGTCCAAACTGAATGTAGATACGGAAAGGCTGATGATCAGCGAGGTGGTAGAGGGGCCCTTTAAAGAGTTCATTCCAATCAACGGGGTGGTCATGCCCATCACGACCATATACCTGGACGCCCTCGAAGGTGGGCGGGTAGAGGAAAAAATGGTTGAGGACGGAGCCATGCTCAAACGCGGCCAGCCCATCCTCCGGCTGAGCAATACGGACCTTGAACTGACCCTGGCCAACCAGGAAACCGCTGTCTTTGAAGTACTCACCCAAATGCAGAATACCAAAAACAATGCAGAGCAAAATACCATCCGCCAGCTCAACCAGATGGCGGAAGTGACCAATGCCCTCGAAGAAGCCAGCCGCGTGTATCAACTGAATAAAAAACTGTACGAACAAAAAGCCATCGGCTTCCAGGATTTTAAATCATCGGAAAACCTCTACAACTACCAGGTCAGACGCAAAAACCTGACGGAACAAATCCTCACCCAGGATAGCCTGTCCACCCGGACCCAGCTGGCCCAGATGGAGGAATCCTATTCTCGCATGCAGAATGCCTTACAACTCATGAGAAGGAAAGTCGGAGACCTCATCGTGCGGGCCCCGGTGGACGGGCAGCTGACCAGCCTGGATGCCGAAATCGGCCAGTCCAAACAAAAGGGCGAACGGCTCGGTCAATTGGACGTACTCAGCGGCTTTAAGATCCGCGCCGACATTGACGAACACTATATATCCCGGGTATTCACGGGCCTGGAGGGGGACTTCACTTTCGCCGGGAAAAAGTATTTCCTGAAAATCAAAAAAATCTACACCCAGGTCACCGGTGGCCGTTTCCAGGTAGATATGGAATTTATGGGCGAGGTGCCCCAAGGCATTCGCCGCGGCCAGACCCTGCAGGTCGGCCTTGCACTCGGGGACGAATCCGTCGTGATCCTGGTGCCCAAAGGTGGTTTTTTCCAGACCACCGGTGGCAACTGGATTTTTAAAGTAAACGAATCCGGAACCCTGGCTTTCAAACAAGACATCACCCTTGGGCGCCAGAATCCAAACCATTACGAAGTATTAAGCGGATTAAAGCCCGGGGACAAAGTGGTGACGAATAGTTATGAGACGTATGGGAAGATGGAGGAGTTGGTGTTGCAGAGGTAGCTGTCAGCGTTCAGCTGTCAGCGATCGGCAATAACAACTGAGAAGGTCAAATAAGAAAAAAGTGAAACTAAATTTTATTTGTAAAAGCAAAAATCATTTTTCGATTCTCAATCAATTCTTCATTACAGGTTTCAAACTGATCTAATGAGATATAACCTAAATCACGAGCAAGCAGAATCTGGTATTGAAGTTCGGAAATTGAGCCAGATGCAACTTGAAGGAAATACTTCAGTTGGACTTGAGTGTTTCTGCCACACCCTTCCGCAATATTTGAAGGTATGGATGAACTGGACCGGCGCATTTGTTGACCCAATCCATAGCGTTCTGTACCGGGAAAGGAGTTGGTCAGTATGTAAATTCTCAGGGTTAATTGATGACTTTTTTGCCAAAAAGTCAAATTCTGGAAATTTCTCATCTCAAAGGGTGTCTGAAAACAAATCTAAAAATAAATTTAATTCCATTATCAATTGCTGAAAGCTGATGGCTGACAGCTGAAATCAACTATCTATGATTAAAATTACCGATCTCGAAAAAACCTACCGCACCGAGGAGGTGGAAACCATTGCCCTCAACAAGGTGTCGTTTGAAGTGAAAACAGGCGAATTCATAGCCATCATGGGCCCCAGTGGTTGTGGCAAGTCCACCTTGCTCAATATCCTGGGATTGCTGGATGATATGGATTCGGGTTCTTATCTCTTTGACGGCATCGAAGTGGCAAAATTCAATGAAAGGAAAAGGGCTGAACTGCGCAAGCACAACATCGGCTTCGTATTCCAGAGCTTCAACCTGATCGATGAACTCAGTGTCTTCGAAAACGTGGAATTGCCCCTGATCTACACCGGGGTAAAATCCGATGAACGCAAGCGCCGCGTGGAAGAAGTGCTGGATAAAATGCAGATCATGCACCGCCGTAACCATTTTCCGCAACAACTCTCCGGAGGTCAGCAGCAGCGGGTGGCCGTTGCCCGGGCCGTCGTGAACAAACCCAAACTGATCCTCGCCGATGAACCCACCGGAAACCTCGACTCCTCCAACGGGAACGAGGTGATGCAATTGCTCACCGACCTGAATGAACAAGGCACCACCATCATCATGGTAACCCACAGCGAACACGATGCCCGGTATTCCCACCGGATCGTCCGGATGCTGGACGGAAGGACGGTGATGGAGAATATACTTGTGTAGGAGGAAGGGAGGAAGGGAGGAAGGCGAAAGGTGAAAGGTGAAAGGTGAAGGGAGGAAAAGTACAAAGGATAACGGCGTATCTCTACCGGGGCATCGGGATGCAGGAGGAGAAAAAGGTAAAGGGTGAAGGGAGTATCCGTGATAGTGGTTGTCTCTGCAAATTTGATTTTGCTCAATTCTTTCAGTACTTGGAAACACAATGGATAAAAATGAACAAACACTCTCACTTATGGAAAACATACCAAAACAAACTTTTGAAGATTTGCTGATCTGGAAAGAATCGATGAAAATGTGTATAGAAATTTACAGACTTTTTAAAGAAAGCCGAGATTTTGGCTTTAAGGATCAGGTACAGCGTACCAGCGTTTCAGTACCATCCAATATTGCAGAAGGCTTCGAACGTCAATCCTCCAAAGAATTCATTCAATACCTGTATATCGCAAAAGCTTCAAATGGAGAATTAAGGACTCAACTTTTGCTGGCAATTGAACTGAATATTATTGAAGAAAAAACGGGATTGAACCTGGTTGAAAGGGCAAAAAAGATTTCTGCCATGATGCAGTCATTAATTAATATCAGAAAGCATGGCAAACGATGACTTTGTCTTTAACTTTTTGCTCCCTTCGCCTTTAACCTTTACCCGTTAACCGATCTGAAAGTTATGATAAAAAACTACTTCATCACCGCCTGGCGCAACCTCATCAAAAACAA
>CAYOPD010000178.1:0-6212 GCA_964405735.1 uncultured Saprospiraceae bacterium
ATGTGGGCTTAACCGAAGAAAGAATCCGAGTGGTTTCTCCCGATATCGGAGGAGGTTTTGGGGGCAAGGTACCGGTCTATCCGGGCTATGTCATAGCCATAGCGGTATCTTTCCTCACGGGCAAACCGGTAAAATGGATCGAAGACCGCAGTGAAAACCTGCAGGCCGATTCCTTTGCCAGGGACTATCACATTACCGTCGAAATGGCAGGCACCAAGGCCGGGAAGATCCAGGCCACGCGTTTTAAAGTCCTCGCCGATCACGGATATACCGATGCTTCCGCCAATCCGTCCAAATTCCATACCGGCCTTTTTTCCATCGGGACGGGTTCCTACGACTACGATACCGCTTTCATGGAAGCGGATGCCGTGTATACCAACAAACCTCCGGGTGGTGTAGCCTATCGCTGTTCTTTCCGGGTCACCGAAGCCGTACAGGCCATCGAAAGGATCACGGATATTTTCGCACTCAAAGTGGGTAAGGACCCAGCTCAGCTCCGCATGGAAAATTTTATTAAAAAAGAGGATTTTCCCTGGAAGTCACCGACCGGGTGGACTTATGACAGCGGCGACTATCATGCCGGCCTGAAAAAGGCAATGGAAGCCATCGGTTATGATGCCCTTCGCAAAGAACAAGTCGAAAAAAGGGCCAATGGAGCATTGATGGGTATCGGGATAAGCACTTTTACAGAAATTGTGGGAGCCGGACCTTCAAAAGATTTTGACATTCTCGGGATCAAAATGTTTGACAGCGCCGAGATCCGGGTGCATCCTACCGGAAAGGCCATCGCCCGTTTTGGCACCAAATCACAGGGACAGGGCCATGAAACCACCTATGCCCAGATTATTGCGGAAGAGCTGGGGATTCCTGCTGAAAATATTCACATTGAAGAAGGAGATACCGATACTGCGCCCTACGGACTCGGGACCTATGCAAGCCGAAGCACACCGACGGCAGGGGCTGCCGCCGCGGTTGCTTCCCGTAAACTCAGGGCTAAGGCGAGAAAAATAGCAGCCTATCTGCTCGAAGTCAGTGAGGATGACCTGGAGTGGGAAACCGGTAAATTCTTTGTGAAAGGCGCTCCCGAAAAAGCAAAGACCATCCAGGAAATTGTTTTTGCTGCTTATACCAATCATCCCCAGGGCATGGAAGCCGGTTTTGAAGCCACCCATTATTACGATCCTCCAAACCTGACCTTTCCCTCCGGCGCTTATATCTGCGTGGTAGACATCGACAAGGAAACCGGACAGATCAAAGTCCGCCGATTTGTAGCCATCGATGATTGCGGGCATATCATCAACCCGATGATCGTGCAGGGCCAGGTACACGGTGGCCTTACCCAGGGCATCGCTCCGGCTATGTATGAAGAGTTGATTTATGATGAAGAAGGCAATATCCTCAACGGCACCTTTATGGATTACCTGGTTCCCACCGCGGTGGAATCTCCCAATTGGGAAACCGGGCATGTGGTGACTCCTTCGCCCCACCACCCCATCGGGGCCAAAGGAGTTGGAGAATCCCCAACCGTTGGCGCTCCTCCGGCCATTGCCAATGCCATCATGGATGCCCTTTCGCCATACGGCATCCACCACATCGACATCCCCATTACTCCGTTTAAAGTATGGAAAGCCCTGAAGGAGAAAGGAGTCATTTGAGAAATTGAAAAGACCAGGGGTAAGTTTTCCGGAAAATGGAAAACTACCCCTGTTTTATTTTGTTATAGTTTTAAATAAATAGTATGAACGCAAAAATCAATAAGACCATAAGTTTGAATCATCCGGTGGATGCGGTTTGGGAACTCATTTCCGATCCCTATAAAGTAGTGTCCTGCGTACCGGGTGCCTCCCTGACCTCCCAGGAAAGCGAAAATGATTACAAAGGCCAGGTGGAATTTAAACTCGGCCCGGTAAAATCAAAATTTGACGGAAAGGTAACCTTTCTGTCCAAAGACCCGAATCTGAAGAAAATGGCGCTGAAAGGTTCCGGGCTCGACAGCAAAGGGAAAGGAAGCGCCGAGATGAACATGGATGCCGAAGTGAAACCAAACTCAACGGGCTCGGAAGTCACTTTAAACATGGATGTCAGCATTACCGGCATGCTGGCCCAGTTTGGCTCACGCCTCATCAATGATGTTACCAGTCAGTTGCTTGATCAGTTTGCGGATAACCTCAAAGCCAAATTGAGCGGGGGTGAAGTGGATACCAGCATTCATACCGGATCCATCGTTGGCAGTATGGTGAAAGGATTATTCGGAGGAAAAAGTTAAGCAGCATCTTGGAACGGCATCCTCCGGCATCCCCGGAATCCATTATAGAATCCCTTTCAAGGCAGGGTTATGTGGCGGATGAAGACCTGGCAGTGGTATTATTCCTGGTTCTCACACTACGTAAACCCCTTTTATTGGAGGGTCCTCCCGGAGTGGGCAAGACGGAAATCGGGCTTGCCCTTTCGAGGTTGTTGGATACTTCATTGATCCGCCTCCAGTGTTACGAAGGCCTCGACGTCAACCAGGCGGTATACGAATGGAATTACCAGAAACAATTGCTCAGCATCAAACTGCTGGAACAATCCGGTTCCAGCCTAAAAGACAAAGAAGACCTTATCTTTTCAGAAGATTATATCCTTAAAAGGCCCTTGTTGCAGGCCATCACGCAGGCAGATCAGGCCCCGGTATTGCTCATCGACGAAATCGACCGGGCCGATGAAGAGTTTGAAGCTTTCCTCCTTGAGTTGTTGTCCGCGTTTCAACTGAGCATACCGGAAATCGGAACGGTGAAGGCCACACACAAACCTTATGTAATCCTGACTTCCAACCGGACCCGCGAACTGAGTGACGCCCTGAAGCGGCGCTGCCTCTACCATTGGATTGACTTCCCGGATTTTGAAAAAGAAATGCAAATCGTGGAGAAAAAACTTCCGGGCATAGAAGAGAAATTACTCAATCAGGTTGTGGGCTTTGTCCAGAAACTGAGATCCAGGGAACTGGCCAAACAACCCGGCATTTCAGAGACCCTGGACTGGGCCGAATCCCTGATGACCCTGGGTTACCGTGCCATTGACCAAAAAGCGGTGGATCATACCCTCGGCATCATATTAAAATCAAACGAGGACATCAGGATGATCCGCGAAGAAGGCATCGAATCCCTGGTTTGAGCCATGTATACCCAGGCTTATTCCGCACAAAGCATAACCTCCGGGGTGGTCGGTTTTTTCCGCTACCTGAGGTCGCACGGCTTCATGATTGGCTTGCGGGAGACTACCGAAGCCATTGAAGTCACACATACTATATTGTTGCGGGATAAACGCCGGTTTAAAACAGCCCTGGCTGCCCTATGCTGCACTTCCAGGGAAGAGTTTGCCCTCTTCAACCGGTTGTTTGCGGCCTATTGGGATACCAGCCCCATGGACCTGGTGGAGCGCAAAAACCGGGTAACGGTGCGGGGCTCGGTCCGAAGCAAAATCAATACCTCCCTCGTCATGCTCGGCCGTGGCAAAGGCACTGAGAAAGAAGAGGACAATGCCACCAGCGTATCGGGGGCCAATGAAGATGAACGGTTGCGCGAAACCGATTTTTCAAAGATCAGGGAGATCGACGAAAAACCGCTGGAACAACTGGCCGAACGGCTGTTCAGGGAGTTTGCAGTGAAAATGCGGCGAAAACTCAAAGCCACCCGCATACCCGGAAGGGTGCATATGGCGCGGACCATTCGCAAATGCGTTGAAAGCGGGGGGGATCCCCTGAGGCTTTTTTACACCACCCGTAAATTAAAAAAAAGAAGGCTCGTGATCCTTCTGGACGTCAGCGGGTCCATGGACAAATACAGTTTTTACCTGCTCCGGTTTATCTATGCGCTGAAACAGGAATTCGGCAACCTGGAAGCTTTTGTATTCAGCACGCGGTTGATTTCCATCACGAAAGCCCTTCGCAACATGAAGCTGGACTCCGTCCTCCGGGAAGTCACCCGATTTGCCGGTCACTGGTCAGGCGGAACCCGTATCGGGGAATGCCTTCAGGACTTCAACCGTCAATACTCTAAATTTGTCCTGCACGGTTCACCCGCCGTGATCATCCTGAGCGATGGGCTGGAAACCGGAAATCCGGTACTTTTAGGGTCTGAGATGAGAAAAATCCGCAGAAGGAGCAAGATGTTGATCTGGCTCAATCCACTGAAAGGAATGAGGGATTATCAACCCCTGGCCGGAGGCATGAAAGCCGCCTTGCCCTCGGTGGACGAATTCCGTGCTGCACATAACCTTAGAAGTTTGCTTGAACTCGAAGACTTGTTGATCCATGTCTGACGAATACCTGAACAAATTGAATGATCTGAGCAAAAAGAACGAAGCTTTTGCATCGGTCACCGTGGTGCGTCGCGAAGAACCCTCCTCCGGTAAAGCTGGTGATAAAGCCATCGTCAACAGACAGGGCGAGCTCTTTGGCTGGATCGGTGGCGGATGCGTCAAATCGATCGTATGCAAGGAAGCCCTGGATGCCATTAACAGCGGGAAACCCCGGCTGGTGAAAATAGGCCAGGAAGGCAGTTTAATCCAGCAGGATGATTTTAAAAGTTATAAAATGACCTGTCACAGCGAAGGTTCCGTAGAGGTGTTCATCGAACCCTGGTTGTCATCCCCACATCTTATCGTCATCGGCAAGACCGCGATTGCCAAAGCCCTGGTCAAACTGGCCAAGGCTGCAGGCTACCGGGTAACAGCGGTTGCTCCCGAGGCCGGTCCTCAGACCTTTGAGAAAGTGGACGAGCTCATTACCCAGCTCAACCTGTCCGGGGTGCAAAGCAGCCCAAGATCGTCCATCCTGATCGCCACCCAGGGTGAATCGGATGAAGCGGCCCTTGAAATGGCCTTGCAAAAAGAAGCAGGTTATATCGGTTTTGTAGCCAGCCGCAAGAAAAAGGAAGCGGTCTGGAAATATCTGAAAGAACAATTTATCCCTGAATCCCTGCTCGACCGGGTGTCCAGTCCCGCAGGCCTCGATATCCGGGCCAAAAGCCCAGAGGAAGTGGCCATCAGCATCCTGGCCCAGATCATCCAGGTGCAAGCCACTGCACCGGTATCCATGACGACGCCGGAACAAAAAAAAGAAGAAAGCCAATATTATATCAACCCGGTTTGCGGCATCCCTGTGGACATCAAACATCCCAAGCACATCCTTGAATATAAAGGTGAAAAAGTTTATTTCTGCTGCGACGGCTGCAAGGTCCAGTTTGAAAAAGAACCGGAAAAATACATGTCCAAAAGTACAGCATGATCAAAGACAAACACGGCCGCGTACATACTTATCTCCGGATTTCACTAACCGACAATTGCAACCTGAGGTGTTTTTATTGCATGCCGGAGGAGGATTATGAATTTACCCCGGTTTCCCGCCTCATGCAGGCTGGGGAGATCGAGAGCCTGGCAAAGACCTTTGTGGATCTCGGAGTCAATAAGATCCGGTTGACGGGAGGTGAACCCCTCGTGCGAAAGGACGCCCGGGATATCATCCTCCGCCTCTCCAAACTACCGGTCAAACTGACCCTGACCACGAATGCCACCCGGGTCCATGAATTCATCGATGTATTTAAGGAGGCGGGGATCCGTTCCCTCAACGTCAGCCTGGATACCCTGGACAAGGATCGTTTTCTTTTTATGACCCGCCGGGATCAGTTCCAGCGGACCTTGGAGAATATCCGCCTCCTGATTGACCAGGATTTCCATGTCAAGCTCAATATGGTCGTAATGAAAGGGCTCAATGAGACGGAAATCCCCGATTTTGTGGCCTGGACCAAAGAAGAGCCCATTCATGTGCGTTTCATTGAATTCATGCCTTTTGAGGGTAACCGCTGGACCAGCAATAAAGTCTTTACCCTTCCTGAAATGCTGGACCTGGTAAAAACGCGTTTCGAAATCGAATCCCTTCACAACGATATCCACGATACAGACAAAAAATTCAGGGCGGTGGGCCATGCCGGCACCTTTGCCGTGATCAGCACCATGAGCTCTCCTTTCTGCGCCGGCTGCAACCGGATCCGGCTCACCGCGGACGGAAAAATAAAAAACTGCCTGTTTTCAAAATCCGAAACAGACCTGTTGACGGCCCTGAGAAATGGAGAAGATGTGGTCAGCCTCATCCATCAGAATATCGGGCAGAAAGCCAAAGAATTGGGAGGGCAGTTTGATACGGATATCGAGCATATCCATCCGGAGGAGATCCA
>CAYOPD010000179.1:0-6211 GCA_964405735.1 uncultured Saprospiraceae bacterium
ACTAACTGACTAACTGACTAACTGACTAACTGACTAACTGACTAACTGACTAACTGACTAACGAATGTCAAGTCCTTATATGTAGTTCCCGCAATTTCCTAAACATTTCCTCCTCCCTCTGGCTCAGGGACTGTGGAATCAGGACCTGGTAGGTGATGATCAGGTCGCCTTTTTGTTCCGATTTATAATAGGGCAATCCAAGCCCCTTTAGCCGGATTTTGGAACCGGGTTGGGTTCCGGATTTGACTTTCACTTTTACATTCCCGGTCAGGGTCCGGATATCCGTCTCCCCACCAAGGACAGCGGTGTAAAGGTCCAGGTCATGGGTAGCAAGCAGGTTGCGTCCTTCGGTCTTGAAACGGGCATGGGGCTGAATTTCAAAACTCAGGTAAAGGTCGCCCACAGGCCCTCCCGGAGATTGTTGCCCTCCCTGCCCCTTTACCTTTATCGTCTGGCCGTGCTCCACCCCGGCAGGAATTTTTATCCTGATTTTTTTGCCATTCACTTCCAGCACCTGGCTTTGTTCCTGAAGGGTATCCTCCAGGTTCAGCTGCAGGGTGGATTGATAATCAGCTCCCCTGGGAGCGTTACGTTGCCGGGTTCCCCCTGAAGTGCGGAATGAGCCTGAGCCAAATAAATCCCCCTGGTCAAAAAACATGGATTGAAAAAAATCGGAAAACATCCCCGGGTCCACCTCTTCCCCATTCATGGTGTACCGGGTTTGCCTGCCTCGTCCATTGCCTCGGCCATTGGACCCTTGCTGACGGCGAGCCTGCTCAAACGCATCGGCATGCTCCCAGTCTTTGCCATAGGTATCGTATTTTTTGCGTTTTTCAGGATCGCTGAGGACGGTATTGGCCTCGTTGACTTCCTTAAACTTCCTCTCGGCCTCCTTATTGCCCTGGTTCATATCTGGGTGGTATTTTCTGGCCAGTTTACGATAGGCTTTCCGGATCTCTTCCGGGGTAGCCGATTTGGAAACCCCGAGAATCTGATAATAATCCACAAAATTCATAAATGCATCTTCCTTTTTTCAAATGTATAACCATTAATCCCCTCATACTGTTCCTTTAAGATATCTTTTTACACAGGAACCAATCCCGCCAAGGCCTTGTTAAACTTTTAATTCTGAAAATTTTCTTAAAATGAATTTAAAATCCAGATTGTTAGTCTTGTTGTTTTTCCTCTTTCTGATTTCCTGTGCCCGGTCGACCAATGAACTGGGGCCATGCATAACGGGGAATATCTATGGTTTCTGGAGTGGGCTCTGGCACGGATTGATCGCTCCCTTTGACCTGGTAGCTTCCTTGTTTGATAAGGAGGTATACATGTATGCCCCCAACAACAACGGGGGTTGGTATGCCCTTGGGTTTTTATTTGGCAGCGGCGGTTGGGGACTGCTGGCAGGTAAAAGCACCGGGAAAAAGCGAACCTAAGCTAACTTGCCAACTTGCCATCAACCACTAACTAACTGGCCAACTGGCCAACTGGCTAACTGGCCAACTGGCTAACTGGCCAACTGGCCAACTGGCCAACTGACAAACTAACTACTATTTACCCCTCCTACCCACTTTCCGCTTATTTTTGCCCCGTATGCAATTTTTTCATCCGTGGTTTCTCGCAGCTTTAGCCACACTCGCGGTCCCGGTCATCATCCACCTGTTTTACTTCCGCCGCTATAAAAAAGTTTATTTTTCCTCAGTTCGTTTCCTGAAAGAAGTAAAGGATGAAACAAGTGCCCGGTCAAAACTAAAAAACCTGCTGGTCCTGGTTATGCGCCTCCTGGCAATGGCTTTCCTGGTCATGGCTTTCGCCCAGCCTTTTGTAAGGACTTCCGGTGCAGAAAAATACAGCAAGAACCTGGTGGGCCTTTTCGTGGACAATTCATTCAGTATGAATGCCCTTTCTGAAGACATCCCCCTCTTATCCAAAGCAAAACAAAAGGCCCGGCACATCGTTGAAGCCTATACGGAAGAAGACCGGTTCGTCATTCTCACCCATGAATTCCAGGGCAGACAACTTAGACTGGTTCACCAGGATGAAGCCCTGGCTATGATTGACGAAATACAGGCCACTCCCCATGTTCACAATTTGCAGGAAGCCCTGGAACGGATCCGGGCCCTCCTCCGCAAGGAAACGGGCAACGAACATATTTATATTCTATCTGATTTCCAGCGGTCGATCACCGATCTTCCCACGAATACCGATACGATCAGTAAGGTCCACCTTCTTCCGCTTCAAAGCGTACAGGAAGCGAACCTGGCGATTGATTCGGCCTGGTTTGATTCTCCGGTTCAACTGATGGGACAGGCGAGCCTGCTTAAATTCAGGATCCGCAACTTTGGAAACCAGCCTGTAGAGGATGCCCGGGTCTCTCTTTTACAGAACAACCAGCCCAAACCCTTGGGTACCATCCGGATCGGCCCCGGAGAATCCATAACAGACACTGCACGCATCATTATTAACCAACCGGGCTGGCAGGAAATACAGGTAGAGATCACCGACTTTCCGGTGCAATTCGATGACAAGATTTACCTGGCCTTCACTGTTAATGCGCGGATAGACATTACCGTGATTTCCAATGACCGTGTACATCCCGACCTCCTGACTGCCCTGCAAAGCCTGCCATCGGTAAACCTCAGGACCCAATCGCTGAAAAACATCAACTATTCCACCCTTTCTCAAAACGGCCTGATCATCCTGGATGGCCTGGACGAAATCAGCAGCGGTTTGTCCAATGAACTTCAGGGGGCGCTCCGCCAGGGAACCAATGTACTTTTATTTCCGGGTGAAGCGGCTAACCTCCCTTCGTATAACGGATTTGTACAGGCTTTAGGAGCCGGGAATTATCAATCCTTTGAAAAAAACGTTTACCCGGTGACTTCCATAAATACCGATGAATTTACCTTCCGGGAAGTATACAACCGGGTGAGCAGCAATATGCGCCTGCCGGTGGTGCAGGGCCGTTACCTCAAAAGCCAGGGTGGTCGCCTTGGTGAAGAAACCATCATGGGATTTGCAGACGGCAAACCTTTCCTGTCCAAGTTGAGCACTGAAGGCGGCACCGTATTTCTTTGTTCAAGCCCTTTATCCGGAGAATGGAATGACCTGAGCCGGAATCCTGAAATATTCATTCCCATGCTCTTCCGCATGGCCGTGCATAAAAAGCAGGCGGACCAGATCAGCCGTTTCATAGGCCGGGATGAAATCATTGAAACCTCCTCTACTCCGCTTAGTGCTGAAGAGGTCATCCATTTATCCAAAGGGCCATCCGGAGAAGACTATATTCCATATCAGCGTATGGCTGGCAACAAGGTGATCCTGGATCTGAAAGGCTCCATCCAGGATGCCGGCATCTATCAGATGACCCTCCGGGATACCGTGGTCGGCAAAGTTGCTTACAATTACAACCGCAAAGAATCAGACCTGCGGACCCATACCCTGCCTGAATTGCAGTCGGCCTACGGTTCAACTTATGAAATTGTAGAAAATGTGGCAGGTACGGATTTCGAAAGCTGGATTAAAGATAAATACCAGGGAAGGACGTTCTGGAGATGGTTTGTGGCAGCTACCTTATTATTTTTGCTTTTCGAATCCCTTCTGCTCAGATTCTGGAAAACCTGATCAAACGATTCAACATGGAAGTTATCCTGGAGCAAGCAAAACTCATCCATCCCGGACATCCCCAGCACGGGGCCAGACTGAATATCCGGGTCCGGGATGGCAAGATCGTCTCACTCAAAAGCAGTAAAGACAAAAGTGCCAGGACCATCAAAGGAAAGGACCTGCATGTTTCCATAGGGTGGTTTGACCTGGGCGCTTCGGTTGGAGAACCTGGCTATGAGCACAGGGAGACCATGCATAGCCTCACCCTGGCCGCGCGCGACGGTGGTTACACCGGTGTGGCCGTTTTACCCAATACCACCCCCCCCCTCCACTCGAAAGCGGAAATTGAGTTTATTAGCCGGAAATCCCATGCTTCGGATATTGATATTTATCCCATTGGAGCTACCAGCAAAGGATGCCAGGGCAAAGAACTGGCGGAAATGATCGATATGCACACCAGCGGGGCAATCGCTTTCTCCGATGGATTGTATCCAGTCCATGACAATGGCGTGATGCTCCGGGCGATGCTGTATGTCAACCATTTTAACGGCCTCATCATCAACCATCCCGAAGATCTGGCCACCTCCAGTCTAGGCCAGATGCATGAGGGGATCGTATCCCAGCAACTGGGCCTGAAAGGAATTCCATCGATCGCTGAAAGCCTGATGTTGCAGCGGGACCTCTACCTCGCCGGTTATGCCGGATGCAGGTATCTCGCTCACCTGGTGTCCACAGAAGAGTCGGTAAAACAATTCAAGGCGGCCAAAAAAATCCTGCGGTCCGCCTTTTCATCCGTTTCTTATCTCAACCTTTTATTGGATGATACCAGCCTTCATGATTTCGATTCTAATTTTAAACAGTCCCCTCCGTTGCGCACCGCACATGACCGAAAAGCCCTTGTCCAGGGCGTCAAACAAAAGGTGATTGATATTGTCTGCACCAATCACCGTCCCCTGGAGGTGGAAAAAAAGGACCTTGAATTTGCTTATGCCGATCCCGGTACCATTGGCTTACAAACGGCATACGCCGCCCTGGCAACCGAAAGGGTACTTGACCCTGAAGAGTGGGTTATGGCGGTGGCTTTCAATGCGCGAAGGGCCCTTAAGCTCGCCCTTCCTCAAATCGCCGTAGGTTCAGAGGCAAACCTTACCGTCTTCGACCCGGAGGAAGAATGGGAATTCGGACCGGAACGTTTGAAGTCGCTTTCAAAGAATACTCCTTTTGCGGACCGGCGTTTCAAAGGACGGGTTTTGGCCACCCTGCACAAGGGAATTGCTTATTTGAACAATTGAGTTAATTTATCTAACTTTCACCAAAACAGCCTATTCTATGCAAGAAATGAAACCGGGACCAGTGATTCTGAGATTTGGATTAACCGGAGGCCTTCTTTCGGCGCTATTGTTCCTGATCTTCACCGTTTCAGAATTAAGCAGCCCTGAAAATCAAGCCATGGGCTATTTGAGTGGTTTTCTGACTTTTGCGATTCTCATCACCATCGTGGTCCTCGCGATCAGACGGCAAAGGGACGAGCTGCAGGGAGGTTATATTTCACTCGGGCAATGCATCCTCCTCGGTATGGGTGTGGTATTGTTGTCGACCCTGGTTTCCAGCCTTGTTTCACTGATCTACACCCAGGTGATTGACCCCGGTTACACCGAAAGAATCATGGCACAAATCGAAGAAGCATGGGAGTCCAACGGTATGAGTGAAGAACAAATGGAGACGGCCAGGTCCTGGACCACCTTTATGAAAAATCCATTTCTGACCATTGCTTTCAACCTGCTTTGTTTTGGCCTCGGTGGTCTTATTCTTTCCCTGATCGCCGGCCTGATCATGAAACGGGAAAAGCCGGAGGTATTCTGAACCTTCGCCTTCCCTCCGATACATTAGTATTTTTTTAATATCTGGATTCATTAGTTTTGTAAAAATTATACCGCAAGGCCTTGGATATTTCTGTCGTCATTCCATTATATAATGAAGCCGAATCTCTGCCGGAGCTGGAAGCATGGATTTCCAGGATCATGCGTGAAAACCAATTTAGCTATGAAATCCTGTTTGTGGATGATGGCAGCACCGACAGTTCCTGGGAAGTGATAGAAAAACTGGCCGCCTCAAATGAATGCATTCGCGCTTTCCGTTTCCGGAGAAACTATGGGAAAGCCGCCGCGCTCAATACGGGTTTCCATGCCACCCGCGGAATTTATGTCGTCACCATGGATGCCGATCTCCAGGACAGCCCCGATGAAATCCCTGGATTGATGGAGAAGATCAAAAATGAAAAACTGGACCTGGTATCCGGATGGAAAAAAAAGAGATACGATAATGCATTGACCAAAAACCTTCCGTCCAAACTCTACAACTGGACGACAAGCAAGATGTCGGGAATCAGGTTGCACGATATGAATTGCGGGCTTAAAATTTACCGGCAGGAAGTGGTCAAAAACATCGAAGTGGATGGAGAAATGCACAGGTACATCCCGGTGATCGCCAAATGGGCCGGTTTTGCAAAAATCGGGGAAAAAGTGGTTGCTCATCAGGCCAGGAAATACGGTTCCACCAAATTCGGCATGGAACGCTTTGTCAACGGATTCCTGGATCTGGCCAC
>CAYOPD010000180.1:0-6158 GCA_964405735.1 uncultured Saprospiraceae bacterium
CTTCCAGGTCGTCTTCCCTCAGGACCAGGTCTTCGATTCCATGCTGGACCTGGGCGTTTTTGAGCGATTCGGTGAGGGCAATCTGGTCGAGCCGGTCACCGAATTCATAGGGCCGGATTTCAGAAGTGGTTTCATCGCCCAGTCCGGTGCGGGTCGAGGTATGTTGGCCTTTTCTGCTTTTTTTGAGCTGGTCGAAAATATCATCGAGGGCCTGCCGGCGGAGGGCGATTTCCAGTTTGCTGCTGGGCATGGGATTGATGATGCCTTCCCGGTTTTCGTTGATATAACCCTTGTCGATGAGATCGCGGATAAAATCGGCGATTCCGTATTCTTCGGTGGTCAGCTTAAATCGTTTGTCCAGCTCGGTAAGCCAGCTCAGGGCTTCGTTGACATCCCCGCTGGTATGAAGGAGCAGCTCCTTAAAAAGTTTGAAGAGCTTTTCAAAAGGGCTAATCCCCTCCATATCCGGCTCCTTTTTGCCAAAAAACCAATTCAACATAGGTGGATAACAAAGATAGGGGATTCAAGGTTTAGGGGTAAAATAGTTGGCTGGTGGGCCAGTTTGCTTAAAGCTGACAGCTCAAAGCTCAAAGCCGAAACAAACTCATCGTATAATCCAAAAGACTGCGGTCGCCGTGGGACCCATGACCCGGTACGACATACTTAATTGATGGATAGGCTGCTTTTACTTTAGATACCGTTTCTGACCAGGACTGGGTATTGGCATCGGCAAGATTGCCTTTGGTTGCCTGCAGGGATTTGATCAGGCAACCACCGAAGAGCACCCGCTCCCCGGGAATATAACTTACAATATTGTCGCGGGTATGCCCCTCACCGAAAAACGTATTGATCACCCGGCCCTTTCCGTTTTTGAGGATAAGGGATTTGTCGAATGCATTCCTGGGGATTTTATTCTCCGGAACTCCGGATTTCCTGGCAAGCAGGATGGTGGTTTCATTGGCCCAGGATTCAATTCCTTTATCATGAAACAGGTCCAGGGTGCCGAGGCAATCGTCGTGAAAATGATTGACGACCACACCGGTAATCCTGGACCGGGTATCTTCCTCTATCCAACGGATCAGTTCCCTGGCGGCTGTATCATTGACCGGACAGTCCAGAATCAATGCTTCGTGCCTGTCGATATAGACCAGGCCGTTGCAGGAGACTTTTCCGAATGTTTCACTGTAAAGGTCGGATAAGTGGATATAGGTCTTTGAGGTAAGCGGCACGAGCTCCAGGTGGCTTCCCGTGTAAGCCCGATGCCTTATGGCCGGGGCGCAGGTTGCGAAGCAAAAAGCAACTAATAATAGGGGCAGGGTTTTTATGCGCATTTTGAAGTTAAATTTAAGATCGAATTGAAATTGAAAAAGCAGGCTTCGTGGAAATGGCTGAGCAAAAAGCATACTTTGCTTTTAGCTGTTATATAACAATTTGACAATTAGACAATTCAACCATAAAGGATCTCATAGGTCATGATCTGCAGGCCATGGTCATAGGGAGTTGAATTCAGAAGGCGGGTCTTGTAATTTTTGCACGATTTGCCGAAAAGCGGAACGCCCTCTCCCTGGATGAAAGGGTTGAGTTTGATTTTGAGCAGGTCGATTTGTTGATGGTCCAGCAACCATCCCGCGAACTGGCCGCCACCGCATAAATAGATATCCGTGCCTTCTGACTCCTTCAGCCGGGTAATTTCCTCCAGATCGGGTTTCAGCACTTTAACTTTTTTATGTTGTTTTTCAAATTGCAGGTGATTCGAAAATATATAGTGTTTCATATGAGGGTAGGCGGGTTGCCCGGGAATGAGGCCGTATTTATAACCAAACTCGTAGGTGTTTCTTCCCATGATCACGGTATCGTATTCATTTAAATCCGAAAAATATTTATCTACGCCGCTTCCATTGGAGGTGAAGCCTGAAATGTCATCGTTCGGCCCTGCGATGAATCCGTCCAGGGATACGGCTACATAATAGATTATTTTTCTCATGTTTCCTGTATTACACTTGGTGAGGCTATACCGGTTTAATGCTTCTCCGCTTTTCAAGCCTTTAATTTCGTGAATTTAATAGAATTAACGCGAGGACTTCAAGGTCTGGGTGCAAACCAAAAATATCTGCAAAGTGTCATGCACCCCTTCTACATCCTGCCTTATATATTTGCTCCATGAAAAGACTGATGTTTGTATTGTCATTGATTCCGGTTTTACTCAGCGCACAAAGCCTGCCGCTGATTTTACCGGAGCGGGACAGAGCCCGGGTGGTCAATGAGGTTCTTACTCAACGGTTTGAAAAAATATTGCCGGCCCTGATGCGCCGGGAAGGCATCGATATGTGGATCCTCATTTCCCGGGAGTACCACGAAGACCCGGTGATGAAAACCATGCTTCCCGCCGAATGGATTTCCGCCCGCCGGAGGACCGTGTTTGTTTTTTATGATAAAGGAGGAGATTCGCTATCGGTTGAACAATTGGCGATCGCCCGTTACGATGTGGGCCTTCTCAAGGCCTCTTGGAACCTGAATGTATATCCGGACCAATGGGATGCGCTCATGGAAACCATCCGTGCCCGGCAGCCCAAAAAAATAGGGATCAATTTTTCTGCGAGGTATGCCCATGCTGACGGGCTCAGCCACTTTGAATACGATCAGTTTATGAGCCGTCTGCCCGACGAATTCAAACCCAGGGTCGCATCAGCGGAAACCCTGGCGGTCGCCTGGCTGGAAACCCGTTCCCCCATGGAAATGAACCTCTATGAACACATCGGAAGGATTGCCCATCAGATCCTGCGTGAAGGCCTGAGCGATAAAGTGATCCAGCCCGGCATGACCACTACGGAAGACGTGGTCTGGTGGTATCGTCAAAGGATTACCGAACTGGGTTTGGAAACCTGGTTTCATCCCACCGTGGATGTCCAGCGCCCGGATACCGGGCGGTTTGATCACCTGCGTACCTTTTCCAAAAGGCCGGGCCCGGAAATTATCCAGGCCGGCGACCTGCTGCATGTGGATTTTGGAATAAGTTATCTCAGGCTCAACACAGATATGCAGGAACATGCCTATGTGCTTAAACCCGGCGAGCATGAAGTGCCCGGCTATCTCCAGAGGGCTTTCAAACAGGCGCAGCGTTTGCAGGATATTCTCACCTCACAGTTTAAAACCGGGAAAACCGGAAATGAAATTCTCTCCGATGCCCTTGCCCTCGCAAAAGCAGAGGGAATCCAGGGTTCCATTTATACCCATCCCATTGGTTCCCATGGCCACGCCGCCGGCCCAACCATTGGCATGTGGGACAACCAGGGCCGGGTGGCTGGGCCCGGGGATTATCCAATGTATTCCAACACCGCTTATTCCATTGAATTAAATGCTTCGGTCACCCTTCCGGAATGGGGAGGAAAGACGATACGTATTATGCTGGAACAGGATGGATTTTTTGATGGTACTGACTTCAGGTACATTGATGGGAGGCAGGAGGAGATTTATCCTGTGCAGAGATAGGGGGAGGAAGGGAGGAAGGGAGAAATGGAGAAGGGAGGAAGGGATTGACTTTTATTTTCTTATCACGGTGAATTCCGAAAACATCTGCTTCAATTCAGGAAGTTGGCCGGCAGGGATATATTCGCAGGCAGCGGCAAATTCTTTCCACATGGCCAGTACGGCTTCATTGGAATGCGCTGTCTGGATGGCCTCCGGGGAAAGCCATTCAAAAATTTCAAGCAGGGTTCCGTCTTTTGCTTTTCCGATAAATGGACTGTTAGAGGTGACGAGGCCTTCTGCGGTGAGCCGGGCATGATGGTTCAGCACCAGTTTTTCAAGTTCGGTTTCCTTTCCGGGCAGTGGTTTGTAAGCGACGATGACCAATCGGTTTTCCATATCGTTTGGGATTTTAATTATTCTGCAGAGCGCTGGCCTTCATGGATCAGTGCCTTTATGGCCGGCATTTGAAGCATGGTTCCTTCATAACCGGCTTTATACAAGGGTTCGGCCTGGCTGAAATTGAAACGGCTGTATTTATGGATATCCGTGGGTTCGATCACGATGTCGCAGAGATCCATTTCCGGCTTGACATTGTTGAATACGGACAAGTCAAACACGCGGGACAAAATTTCCCTCCAGCTGCTCAGGTATTTTTCGGCAACCTGCTGGTGATTGACCAGGTTTACTCCGATGATCAGATCACATTTACCGATCAGGCACCGGACCGGCATATTCATGACAATTCCCCCGTCGAGGTAATAATGCCCGTTTATTTCCATTGGTTTGAATAACAGGGGCACAGAACTCGACGCACATACCACGTCAAACAAATCCCCTGTAAATTTGATTTCCACCTCCCCCGTTATGATATTGGTAAGCGTCACATATAGAGGTTTATTTAAGGCGGTAAAGGAGTCAATGCCGATCTGCCGGGCCAGCAGGCCCCTGAGATAGGTCATCTCGCCCAGGCCCCGGTCCGGCCACTGAAATCCGAAAATGCGCAACAGGCTGGTATTGCGGATGGCCGACATCATATCTGCCGGGGACATACCGGATGCATACAGTGCGCCTACAATGGCCCCCGCACTGGTGCCGGCAATGACATCGACTTCAATACCCTGGTCTTCGAGGGCCTGAAGCACCCCGATGTGTGCTATTCCTTTTGCCCCGCCTCCGCTGAGTGAGATGCCGATTTTCATTCAGAGATATTAGAATTTCGGGCAAAAAAATCCTTCGTTGTCATGACTTCCGAGAATGGAAAGCGACAATTCAAAAATAGCCTGCTGGAAATAAGAAGGAGCCAGCCGGCGCAGGTTTGCATCATAACTGAGGCCGATATTGACATTTCCCAGTTCGAAACCCAACATGGGTATAAATGATTCGGGAGAAGGCCCTTTTTCACCATTGACGATGCGTACAAAACCTCCGGCATGGAGGGCGCTGGTATTATCCTGGTTCAATGGGGTCCGGATCAGCGCACCCAAATTAAACAGATAGTGCGGGCCTTGTTTGAGGAACCATAGCCGCGGCAACAGCGACTGGGTAGGTGATAGGGCCAGTGAGCCACCGGCATGTACTGAAAACAAGCCGTATAAAGGTTTTCTGGGTGGGGCGATGGGGTCGGGTGGGTTGAGGTTGAAAAATGAAAAATCGGGTGAAGCGATATGATGGAGGCTCACACCGATGTTCAGCCCCTGGTCGCGGGCGCCTGAAAGCGTATAATGGAGGCCCAGGGCAAGTTCCATCATGGATAAATTGTTTTCCGGAAGGTTCTCCAGAGTGGTATTGGTATAACCCTGGCCTTCCACATACTGGTCTTCAAACCTCAGGTTTTCATAATTGAGGCTGCGCTGTGAGAGGCCCAATTTGAGGCCCAGGCTCAAAAACTGGCCTGCCCCGGTGGATTTGTGATAAGCTCCTTCGGCAGCCAGTTCCGTATGGTTCAGGTCATAACCTGCAACTTTATCGGAAAAAACGGAAAGGCCGATGCCCATCAGGTCTTTACCCTGGGATTTGATCGGTGATTTGAAATTCATGTCCCCGGAGACGGCGATGGTCTGGAAATTGTTGCCGATGACTTTGTTCCATTGATTGCGGTAATTCATATTGACCCGGTAAGTCCCATTGATCATGCCGGTAAGGGCGGGATTGAGTTGCAGCGGGGAGGCGTGAAACTGGGAAAAATGGCGGTCTTGTGCTTTCAGCCGGAAAGGTACCAAAAGCAGGAAAAGAATCCCAAAGAGGAAAGTCCGGTGAAACAGGGCCATCGATACAAAAGTAAGTTCTTTTTTATCCCCGGATTGAACGGATGATATCGTGCTGGGTGATTACATGCCAGTTGTCTGCGGTGTCCCGGGTAATCACAGCCGGGATCTTCCGGTCAAAATACCGGCTGACGTCCTGTATACTCATGTCAAAAGGGACATGGGGAAGCGGGTCTCCCATGATTTGTTCGATATTGTCTTCGAGATGGTTTACCGGGTTTTCCAGGATATAAGACAAAACCCGGGTCTCGGTGACCGCACCGATAAACTGATCGTTTCTGGACACCGGGAGTTGGGAGATGTCGTTGACTTTCATCAGGTGGAGCGCATCCCTTACTTTGGCAGAGCAGGTGACGAAGAAAAATTGACTGTCGGTCTTGGCCCTTACCAGGTCCTTGACTCTTAGGTCCGAATCCAGGAAGCCCC
>CAYOPD010000181.1:0-6051 GCA_964405735.1 uncultured Saprospiraceae bacterium
GCTATCAGCTATCAGCTATCAGCTATCAGAATAAACGGCTGACTACTGACTACTGACCACTGACTACTAACTACTGACTACTGACTGACTACTGATCACTGCACCCCTCACTTCCTCGCCATCGCGATCACCGTGATGTCATCGGATTGTTCTTCCTTCCCCGCGAATTTAGCCAGATCATTGCGCAAGGCCTCGACCAGTGACCGGGAATCTCCGTAGGATTTGCTGTTGATGAATTGCATGAGCCGGTTTTCGGTATATTGTTCCTGGCGGGTATTCATGGCTTCGGTCACTCCATCCGTATATAAAATCAGGCATTCCCCTTTGTCGAGTTTTATCCTGCCTTCCTGATAAGTAAATTCCTCAACTGCACCCAGTACGGGGCCATGAACGCCTTCCAGCTTTTTACTTTCTTTTCCGTTACGGACCATGGGTGGCAGGTGACCGGCGTTGGTATAGATCAGGGTTCCGTCTTTAAGGTTCAGTTTTCCGAGGAAATAACTGACAAACATGGATTTTTCATTTTCCGCATTGAGATCATCGTTGACCGCAGATAAAATGGCGGCAGGTGAGTCCATTTTGATGCCATGGGCTTTGACCAGGGTCTTGGTGACGGCCATAAACAAAGCCGCAGGAACCCCTTTGCCGGATACGTCTCCAATCCCAAAAAGCAGGTGGTCTTCATCCGCCATAAAGAAGTCGTAAAGATCACCCCCTACCTCGCGCGCAGGGTCAAGCAGGGCATACATGTCCAGCAGGTTTCCCGGCGGATAGACTTTCGGCAGCATGCTCATCTGGATCTCCTGGCCCACATCCAGTTCTTTTTTCATCCGGAGGTTGTGGGCCGCGATGATCCGGTTGAGGCTTTCCAGTTCGCTGTTTTGTTTTTCGATCAATTCGTTTTTTTCGGCTAAAACCTTCCTGGACCGTTTGACCTGGATGTAATTGAGGTAGATGACAAAACATACGGCCAGCAGGGATAGCGCCGCCAGCCCAAGGGAACGTTGTACCGCTTTATGCTGACGGATGATCTTTTTATCCTGGCTGATGATGGTGCTGTCGCTCTGCCTTTGTTTACGGAGCAAGCTGAGGTTGATCTCAGCCATGGCCAGGTTGGTATCCAGTACCTGGTTGGTCGAATCGAGCAATTCCTTCGCCAGTTCCAGGTACAGGAGTTCTTTTTGTTTATTGATGAGTTCCTGCGCTTTTCTTTTCTCTTCAGCTTCCGCCAGTTCTTTCAGGTAGATCTGTTCATCAAGGACATTGGTTATACGTTTTATGTTGATCTCATTTTTTTTGTCCGCAAAAGTTTTATAGAGTTCGAAATATTGGTGTGACTTCGCCGCATCTCCCATCTTTTCATAGGTTTCATACAGGTAGGAATAACAACGAAGCACGTTATCCAACATACGCTCCCGGTTGTTGATTTGCCTGGACAGGTTCGCGGCTTCATCCAACATCAGGATCGATTCATCGTATCGTTTCAGGTTGTTAAGGGAAACGGAGCTGTTTAACAGGGCTTCGATGATGTTTTCTTTGTCTCCAAATGCCCTCCGGGTGGCCAACACCTTTTGCCATTCTTCAAATGAACGCTGGTGTTGGTGCAGATCGGCATAGAGCAATCCCAGGTTGCCATGGATCATGGCCGCCCCGCTTTCATTGCCCAGTCCCTGGTTGAGTTCCAGGGATCGTTCATAATAGTCAATGGCTTTCTGCGTCTGATTGTGGTCCCAGTAAATTCGGGCTATGGTATTGAGGTAATAAGAAGCCTGCTTGAGGTTATTTCTTGAAAGTTCATTCCGGTATTGCTCATCTGCCTGTTTAACCAAAGCGGAATCGTTCCGTGAGAGGGGCTGAACCTGGGCCTGAAGGAGGAAACACCATAGGTTTAAACAGACCAACCAGGTGGTCCTTAAATTGCAATATCCCGGGTTGCCAGGCTTGTTCATCGGGCGGAAGTATAAAAGGAAATCATCCGGGTAGCTTCGTTTCCGACCTTATCTACAGCGCGCACCTGGATATTGTATCGGGTATCGGGCAGCAGGTTACCGATCGGGCTAGAATAAGTTAACTCTGGCCCATCGTTTACCCGGTAGAAGATTTTGTCATTGCCTACGATTTCGTCTGTGGCCGCCAGAAAGAGAACTACATAGGGCGGGTATACCGAGAGCCCTTCCCGCTGGGCGGCTGCAGCGGTACTGAAATTGGGAATGATGAGCGGTGATCCCGAATCAAAATGCACCGTGGCTTCGCTGACGTTCCGGTTATTGACCTGGTCGTAGGCAAACATTTCAATACGGTGGGTGCCGGAAGGCAGGTCCAGGCCAAACGGTTTTTCATAACGGGTTTCGGCCTGCGCTCCGTCGATGCTGTAGGCTATGTATTGAAGGCCGGACTGGTTGTCCTTGCCGTTCAGCACGAATGTGGTTTTAGGGCCCATGAACAATTCGCTATTAGTCCTGAAAGTGGGCCCGTTAAAGGTATGGCCGATATCCGGGCCGGTAAGATCAAGGAACACCAGGTTGATGTTGTGTTTGTATTCTTCTGCCCCTCCCGGTGTATTGCTCAACCGGTCTATCGAATAAAATTTGATGGTATGATTTCCCTGCACCGCCGGAAGGTAGAAAGGCTCCTCATAGGTTTTAAAGGCTTCATTGTCGATGGCATACCGGATTTCCTTCACACCCGCTTTATTGTCAATGGCGGTCAGTTTCATCTTGGTGCGGCCGGAAAAATAGACCTTATCCTGCCAGATGTATTTATCCCCCAGGATGTCCGAGGCCGTGATGGGGGCAAGTTTGTCGTAATAAAAACGGAAGGTGGCGTTGAGGCTCCGGTTGCCCACATGATCCTCCGAATAATATTCCAGCACGTGATCCCCGTCTTCAAGGTGTTCAAGGTTCAGGTTTGCGCCGGAATATGGGGTAAACGAAGCCTGGTCAAAACGATAATAGGTCCTTGCCACGCCGGATAAAGCGTCAGTGGCTGTAAAATAGATGGTAGAGGTGGAAGCGATCGTATTGCTGTCGGAGATGCCATTGATATTGTGGGTTATGACCGGGGCAGTAAGGTCACTGATGAATACCGACTGTTTCACGGCTTCCACATTACCGACCCGGTCCGTGGAATAAAAACGAATGGTTTGTTCGCCCTCTCCCTGGACCGGAACTGCCTGCTGGTAGGTGTTGTAATTTTCGCCATTGACGGCGGAATGGATATACTCCACGCCGGCATATTTATCGGCTGAGGTGAGTTCATAAACCAGGCCTCTTCCATAATATTGTTTCCCTGCGGAAGAAAAGGCGTTGGCATTTTTATAATGGATGGCAGTCACCGGTGCTTCACCATCGGCTACCACCTCAAACAATACTTCCGTTTGAGGTTTTACCACCTCCCGGGTGTTTTTGTCCACCGCATACCGGGTGCGGATAAAATTGGGCCCCTCGGTGTCCAGGTAGACCGGATTTGTATATTTTTCAAATTCCTTGCTTACCAGATTGACACCGTTTGCTTCCGGCGAAGGGGCCAGTTTAATGTATACGGGCAAAGCTTTATTCCAGTACAGGGTGGAATCCTCCCCGATAAAATACCGGGGTGATGCCTGCCGGGGCTGTGCATATAATCCATGGCTGCAAAGCAGCAAACCGCTGCAGGAGAGCAAGGCGGTGCAAACCTTGATAATCCAAATTGATTTCATGAGTCGATATAGTTTTTAGAATAATTCAATACCAGGGTAAGTTTGTTTTGATTGCCTTCGCGCAGATAAGCAAGCCGGTTCATCAGCCTGCCGACCAGTTTCAGTCCCAGCCCTCCGACCCGGTCCATATCTTCTGCGGATCGTTCGCCCTGATTCCGGATGAATTCAATGGGGTCAAACTGTTTCCCATCGTCCAAAAATTCCAGGGTCAACCGGTCTTCGGTGCAATCCAGGTTCACGCGTATGGTATGGCGGCCTTTGTCCTCATAAGCATAAGAGATGATGTTGCTGAGGATTTCATCTACGGCTATGCTGACCTTTTTGCGGTCATATTCCCCCAGCGATTGTTCCCTGAGGTAACGATCCAGGGCCTGATGAACCCTTTTAATTTCTTTGATATGATTTATGATCTCAATGGTCATCCTGGCCGATTGATGAATCAATTAAATCCATGGATGGCCGAAGCCTGGTCCGGATAAAATTTGAAGATCATATTGAACCCGGAGATTTCAAACACCTCCAGGACGGTGCGGTTGAGGGAACAAAACCGGATCTCGCCGTCCATTTTTTTCACCAGCTTATTTGCGGCCAGGAAGATGCGCAGGCCCGCGCTGGAGATATAATTGAGTTGTTCCAGGTCTACAATCAGCTTGCGGTTTCCCCCCATGATCAACTGGATGAGTTTGGTCTCCGCATCCCCCGCCGTATTGGCATTAAGGTCGCCGGAAAGGCTGATGATTTTCACGTGGTCCAGGTTTCGGATTTCAAATTCCATGGTGAAAAATAAACAGTTCAAGTTCAGGTTAAAATACAAATTTTCCGGATGAGCCCGTACATAAAAATCAGCGGCTCACCGGAGAGCCGGTCTAAACCGGTGAAAAAGTGCAGTCGCGGACCACATTTTTGATTACATTTAGAAGAACAACCAATCCACTTTAAACCGGCATTTATGAAATTATTGTTATACTCTGGTCTGCTTCTTTTCATCCTGTTCCAGGGCTGTAAAGCCCCTGAAAAGAAAGAGGCCGGCGGACCTGACAGGATGGCCCTGGCAGATACCCTCGAAACCTTGCTTCTTAAAAACCTCCTGCATCCCTGGTATCCCGCCGCGATCGATTCGGTGTACGGTGGATATCTTTCCACCTTCGACTCGGCTTTCACTCCTGTCGGCGACCAGGATAAAATGATTGTTTCACAAGGCCGGCATCTGTGGAACAATTCAAAGGCGGCACTGCACTTCCCAAATGACCGGCCATACAAAGCTTATGCCCGTCATGGATTCGAATTCCTTCGCGATAAAATGTGGGATGCCCAATACGGAGGCTTTTTCACCCTGGTCGACCGTATGGGCCAGCCGCAGTCGGAAGGATCCAAAACGGCTTATGGCAATTCATTTGCCATCTATGGCCTTGCTGCCTATTTCCTGGCTTCTGGAGATTCGGCTGCACTGGACCTTGCCAAAAAAGCGTTTCTCTGGCTCGAAACCCATTCCCACGATTCCGTCCACCTGGGTTATTTCCAGCATTTGTCCCGACAGGGCGAAAGACTAAAAAGGCAGGCCAACACGCCTTCCACCTCTGATCTGGGGTATAAAGACCAAAACAGTTCCATCCACTTACTGGAAGCATTCACCGAATTGTACCAGGCCTGGCCTGATCCCCTGGTCAAAACACGATTGGATGAAATGCTCTTCCTGATTCGCGACAAGATCGTCAACAATAAAGGCAACCTGGTCCTGTTTTTTCAGCCGGACTGGACTCCGGTGAGTTTCGCCGATTCTTCCCGGGAAAGCATCCTGAGGCATCATAACCTGGACCATCTTTCATTTGGCCACGATATCGAGACCGCCTACCTGCTTATGGAAGCCTCCCATATCTCCGGATGGGAAAACGATAGCATCACCTGGGCCAGGGCCAAACAAATGACGGACCAGTGCCTGGTGCAAGGCTGGGACGACACGGTGGGTGGCTTTTACGATGAAGGTTATCATTTTAAGGATGTCCCCGGCACCACCATCATCCGAGGTACCAAAACCTGGTGGGCCCAGGCAGAAGCTCTGAATACCCTGCTCATCATGGCTGACCTTTACCCGGATGATCCGCTCCGGTATTTCGACAAGTTCCTGAAACAATGGTCCTACATTGACCGCTACCTCATTGATCATAAAAACGGGGATTGGTACGACAGCGGCCTGGATAAAAACCCGGCAGCCGCAGGCAGGAATAAAGGCCATATCTGGAAAGCCGTTTACCATCAGTACCGGTCACTGGAGAATTGTGTGGTCAGATTACGTGGGAGCATTGGACATTGAGCAGCGAGGTATCAGCTATAGGCGATCAGCGATCAGCGATCAG
>CAYOPD010000182.1:0-1315 GCA_964405735.1 uncultured Saprospiraceae bacterium
AAAACCATCGCTTGCCTGGCCCTGGTACTGGCTTGTCTTAGTTCCAGGGAATTGTCGGGCCAGGACCCCGCGGTTTATATTCCTTTTGATTCATGCAACCTCAATGAAAAAAGCGGCTTACTCAAAAGCCAGTCGGTTGGCGCCCTCGTCTGCGAATGCGGAGCGGTCGGATCTGCTTTAAGATGGAATGGGGGATTCCATTTTGCGGACTGGGAAGGCAGTGTCCTGGACAATCTATTCGCGGGGGATTTCACGGTAAGTTTTTATCTCCGGCCCGATGACATCACGGGCACGATTGACATCCTCTCAAAACGGGAAAATTGCGGGATCGACAGCCTTTTTGCCATCCGTTACCTTTCGGATGAAAAGACCATTGTGGCTGAACTGGCCCAGCGTGTTGATCAGGGCGGGACCCTCCAGGGCGTGTTGCCTTCCAATAGTTGCTGGTATCATATCGTTTTCACCCGTTCTGGCCGCCGCATTGCCCTTTTTGTGAATGGAGAAGAAAAGGATTCCAAAACCAATAATTACATCATCGACCTGCGCAATAAAGCCAAACTGGCCCTGGCCAACAGCCCTTGTCTTGGGGTTACCGACAGGAGATTTGCAGGTTCACTGGATGAACTGCGCTTTTACAAACGGGCTCTCTCCAGGGACGAGATCCGGGGACTGCATATAAGGCCGGAACATATTTCAAACAGGGATACGGTGATTTTCAAAGGAGGCAGTGTGCAGGTAAGGGTCAATACGGCATGTGCCGCCCAGGCCCAGTGGAATCCTGTGCGCGGGGTATCCGACCCTTCAAAAAGAAATAGCCTGATCAGCCCGGACAGCACCACGACCTATTTCCTCCGGTCCGATTTTGGATCCTGCGTGGTACGTGATACCTTCAAAATCATCGTGATCAATGAGGCCGACCTGGACTGTGATAAAGTCAATCTGCCTAATGCCTTCACCCCGAATAATGACGGGTTGAATGACGTATTCAGGATAAATAATCCCTACGTCATCGAAGACCTTCATCAGTTTGAAATTTACGACCGCTGGGGTGAAAAAGTATTCTCCACCAGCGACAGCCAGGGCGCCTGGGACGGCAATTTCAGGAGCAAACCGCTCAATCCTGGCATTTTCATCTACCACCTGAAATACTTCTGCCGGGGCGAACTGCGTCATAAGACAGGCAGCCTAACACTGATAAGGTAGGATTTTATAGGATTTATAGGATGTTCAGGATTTATAGAATGTATAGGATATCAGGATTACAGGATTCTAAGGAGTCGATTAATGAAAAATACATCAAACAGCGAGAACTGTA
>CAYOPD010000182.1:1415-6003 GCA_964405735.1 uncultured Saprospiraceae bacterium
AACTAACCAACTCACCTCTGCACCGTCGTCCCGCTGATCGCCGGACTGAAAAAAATACAGTTTAAAAATAGTTTATTCGTACCGTACCAAAATGCCCGGAAATTGGGATTGTCAGGGATGCAGATCACCTTGCCTGCACCCGTGCCACTCACCAGCACCGCCGCAGAATTTTTCAACTGGTCCAGGTTGGTTTTTGTAATGTAACCACTCATCAGGGGATCCGCGGTGTAACGGAATGGGGCGGCATAGGCGTTTTTCGGGATCTCCAGATATATGCGGTTTGACCGGAACAGGGGCAGGTTTTTGCCGGCATAACCATAGCCGAGTGGATGCGTTTCATCAAAATAAGTATTGAAGATGGCGCCCGAAACCAGGTCGGTACCTGCATCCGCAGGGGCTTCCGCATAGGCCCGCATGGGGGCATCTCCCGATTTGATTTCAAAGGAAGACTGATTGGTCTTTATTACTGCGGCGCTCATTCCCTGGGAGGCCAGCCAGCTTATGGCACGACCCATAGCCACGACGTTGCCCCCCGCGGTTATCCAGGCTTTAAGTTTCCCGATTGCAGCAGCCCCAATTCCACTATATTGACCATCCACAAGAATGAGAGTATTGTAATCCTCAAAATTAAAACTGTTTAATCCGGCTACATCCGCCAGGGCCAAAGGCATTCCCATACGCTGATCCAGCAAATGCCAGACTTCTCCCGCATCGTTGGCATCCACGCCATCCCCGACGATCATAGCCACCCTGGGCGCAGCAAGGACGGCAGAGGACGGGCTGCCTAAATCAACACCACTGACTGCAAGCCCGGTATTCAGCGGGCTGATGTCTACCATATATTTGGAGGTAAGCCCGCTGAGCTTTGAATGAAGCGCTTCAGCAGGCATCGTTTGGCCTTGTACCGGAATCAGCAAAGTGCCCCGCAGGAATTTTTTATTTCCGGAAGGCGTCGAAACTTCAAAGTCCTCATGCATCAGGCGCACCCGGACCTGGTCATTCAGGAGGCTGTAGAGAGCCGCCGGCGCATAGTAGCCCTCCCATTCCAGGGCATAGGCATAATCACTCTTTCCGGAAAGGGGGTATTTGACATCCGGCAATGTGGTGACCGCATGGCCCAGCAGGCTATTGACCCCATCGGCGACACTCAGTTCGGCATAATCCATATTGAAGGCAAGCAGATAGGACCAGGCGCTGATGTCGTAAAACAGGCTGTCTTCAAATTGGTTTCTTTTTTCAAACATGCCTTTGATCAGGCGGTATTGATTTTGAGCGGCGGGAACCACATAGGTCTCTTCCGGTTTGAAGGATTTATATGCTTTTTTTAAGGAATATACCTTGATCTGATTCGCCAGAAGGATATCGATAAAATGGTGCATCCGCGCTCGGTCCCTGCCGGCGCTGAATACATAACCTTTTACCGGGTCTTTGGCGGCATCCTCCTGGGCGTTTTTATAAAAATCACGCTGGTAAGCCAATAATTTATCATGCATGTCCACAGCGGCTTTATAGGTTGAAAACGCCGCCCTTACCTGGTTGCGGATCGTAAAGGGAAAGGTCAGCACACCATTGGCCGTGGCCTGGGCATGACCTCGGGAGCTCGCCTGCTCAAACAGGATACCAACCGCGCCATTGGCGTCCGGATAGGTGGAACCTTTGCCATAATAATAATCATCATAACCTTCACGGGTATAATAGAGGGAGCCGATGGTATTCAGTGATTCGCTGTGGTAACGGCCGATTTCACGGGTCAGTTCCTGGTTTAATTTCGGGGTGTTCGGATTGACCCGGGTAGGTTCTCCGGGCATAAAAAAGAAGGTGGCGTTGGAACCCATCTCGTGGTGGTCGGTGAGGATATTGGGCTTCCATTGATGGTAGAGCTTGACCCGCCCCCGGGATTCGGGCAATTGCTGGGGCATCCAGTCCCGGTTGAGGTCAAACCAGTAATGATTGGTCCTTCCCCTGGGCCAGGGTTCGTTGAATTCGCGTGTGGAGGGATCCGTAACCATGGTTTCGCTACGGTGTGCGTTCACCCAGGAGGAAAACCGTTGTACTCCGTCCGGGTTAAAGCAGGGATCAAAGAGGATGATTGTTTTATCCAGCAACCGGTCGACCTCATCGCCCCGGCCCGCGGCAAGGTAATAAGCCATCGCAAGGGCTGCATTGGACCCGCTGGGCTCGTTGCCATGGATGCTGTATCCCTGGTACAAAACCAACGGGGTTTCATCCAGGCTGGCCCGGGCGGAAACACCGGGATCGGAGAGCTCGAGATGCCTTTGCCGCAGACTTTCCAGGTTGGACTGGTTTTTCTCGCTGGTCACAATGAGACAGATCAATGGCCGGTGTTCAAAGGATCGTGCGTATTCCACCAGCTTTATGCGTTTGGACTGGGAGGCCAGGGTTTTCATATAATAATAGAGCTGGTCATGACTCACATGGCGCTCACCCACTTCATAACCTAGAAAGGCCTTGGGCGTAGTAACGGCAGGATCATAGGGGATCTCCGGGAGATAATAAGAAAGAGATAATGGAGAAAAGGATTGGGATTCCAGATTGAAGGACAGGGCCAGCCACAAAATCAAGCCCAGAATTTTGGTTTTCATTCAGTAAATAGTTCTTTTGGCAAAAGTAAATATTTAACCGCAGAGAGCGCCGAGCCATAGAGTTAGCGCAGAGGGTAATATTTAAAAAAAGATCTGCAAGCCTCTGCGCCCCCTGCGCCCTCGGCGGTAATTAATAATTCCCTAAAAATTATTGACCACTCGTCTTAGTCCCTGTTTCAAAATGGGAACATTAAAATTTATGAGCAGGCCCACGTTGAAATTTCCGAGTTTTAGACAGGTAAGGACCTGGGCAAGATGAATGTCCTTTAAAGCCTCCACGCTTTTTATTTCCAATACAACCCGTTTTTCAACCAGCAGATCAATGCGGTAACCGCAATCCAGTTTCACATTCCCAAAAATCAATGGGATGGGTTTTGTTTTTTACAAAGAGCTTTTCTTCCAATAAACAATACAGTAGGCATTCCTGGTAGGCACTTTCAAGCAAACCCGGTCCGAGGTTTGAATGTACATAAATAGCTTTTTGAATAATCAGACGGGTGAGTTCATTTTCTATCATAATGTATATTCTTTAATTTGATATTGGGAAGAATGCTGGGAGGAAATAAAATTATGATTTGAATGGAATGGGAGGGCCGGCATTTTCATGCCATTTGAAGAAAAAGCACTTCCAAGCGGACGTTGGGAACACAGAACTCACCGAGCATGTGCAGAGAATATTAGTTAATATAAACCTCATTAGCCGCAGTTCCCCACTCCATCTCCTTATCTTCACCCCATGGAACGGACCCTCATGTACCTCATCCTTTTTCTTTTTATCCTGATGTTATTCGTAAATATTTATTTCCGGATAAAAGTCATCCGGGCGTTCCGGGTGCTCCGGGACAACCGGATTCAGTTTGATTCCGCCCTGGTATTTCAAAACGAGAGGCTCGAACACGAAGTCATATCCCGCCATCCCGCCCATGCCCGGTATATCCGGGACTTCGCCCATTACCTGCGTCGCTCCATTTCCATGGCGATTATTTTAATTGCCCTGATTACGTTGATGGGGGGATTGTTGATGTACTATAGGAAAACCGGGTAGCTCTGCCTAAACCTTAACCTAAACCTAAACCTCGTTACCTTCACACCGCCATGTCCTCCTCTCATTCCCCGGTATCCATTGCCCTCATTGGCGCCGGCCACCTGGGCAAAATACATCTCAAATGCCTGAAACAAATCCCGGAGTTCCGGATCGCCGGCGTCTGGGATATCGACGATGAAGTGAAGAAGCAGGTCGCAGGGGATGCCGGTGTCCTCCCTTTTGTGGAAGAAGCGGATATTTTTAAACAAGCCGATGCCCTCGTGATCGCGAGCCCTACCCTCAGCCATCTTGAATGGGCACTTCGGGCCGCCCGGGAAGGGAAACATCTTTTTATAGAAAAGCCGGTGACGGCTACCGTAAGCGAATGCAAACAACTGGAAGCAGCCCTGGCAGGCAAAGGCCTGGTCTGCCAGGTAGGCCATGTGGAACGCTTTAATCCGGCTTTTCTTGCCGTAAGGGATCAGGTAAAAAAGCCTTTGTTTATCGAAGGCCACCGGCTGGCTGAATTCAAACCCAGGGGGACCGATGTATCCGTGGTGATGGACCTCATGATCCACGATATCGATCTGGTCCTGAGCCTGGTCCGTGAACCTGTCCGGGATATCCGCGCCAATGGGGTGGCTGTGATGAGTCCCACCCCCGATATCTGCAACGCCCGCCTCGAATTTGAATCGGGCACCGTCGCCAACCTTACGGCCAGCCGGATCTCGCTGAAACAAATGCGCAAACTGCGGATTTTCCAGGCAGATGCTTATATCGGTATGGATCTGTTGAAAAAAGAAAGCCAGATTGTGAGCATTCAGGCCGATATGCCAGAAGGCCATCCCTTTGCCTGGCCGGTAGACACAGGCAATGGTACCCGTTTTATCCAGGTCGACCTGCCTGAACCGAAAGCCAATAATGCCATCGCCGACGAATTATCCGCTTTCGCCCATTCCAT
>CAYOPD010000183.1:0-5922 GCA_964405735.1 uncultured Saprospiraceae bacterium
CAAAACAAGAGTAAAAAGTAAAGCAGTCTTACGCATAAGTTTAATGTTTTAATTTTTTGAAGGCTTAAAAATAGAAAATATTATCAAAGTCCAAACATTTATAAAAAATTCTTTTTTAGTCTTTGTTAACAAGAAAATCCGGACACCTACAGACCAGTCATTTAACTAAAATCAGGGGCCGGTGAGGGAAAAAAAGCGGAAGGTTAGGGATTCGAACCCTAGGTACACTTTTGGTGTACACACACTTTCCAGGCGTGCCAATTAAACCACTCTTGCAACCTTCCGTAAAGCCTGTGGATTGTGGTGCAAAATTGCAAAAAAAACGGCTATAATCCAAATGCCGGAGAATTCCTTTATTCAACGCTTTTGGAATAGGGCAAGTGCATTTTCAGTGGTGATTTTTTCAATTTCGGCCAATGAAAGGCCCAAGGCTGTCCCGAGGGTTTCCGCAATCTTCAAAAGGTAGGAAGATTCGTTCCGCTTGCCCCGGAAAGGGGTGGGCGCAAGGTAAGGAGCGTCCGTTTCCAATACGATACGGTCCAAAGGCATATGACCAACAAGCCCAGCCAGACCCGAGTTTTTATAAGTAATCACGCCACCGATGCCAAAATAATAGGTTTCAAGGGCCTGAACACGTTCGATCTGAACCCGGTCTCCGCTGAAACAATGGAAGACGCCCCGGGCAGGCCGTGGATGCATCCGCTCGAGCAAAATCAGGACCTCATCTGTGGCTTCCCGGCTGTGGATGACTACCGGGAGGTCCAGGTCACAAGCCCAGGCACACTGTATACGGAATGCCTCCTCCTGGTATGGCAGGGTGGTTTTGTCCCAATGAAGGTCAATGCCCATTTCACCGACCGCGTGATATTTCGGGGTATTCTGATACAATTCCTCTTTAAGAATTGCAAGGGTTTCGGCATATCCTGCCGTCACGTGGCAGGGATGCAGCCCCATCATGGGATAAAGATTATCCGACAGGGCGCAGGTGGTGAGCAGGGACGACACCGTGCCCGCATCCACATTAGGCAAATAGATCCGGCCGATACCAGCTCCTTCTGCCCGACGAATCATTTCCAGGCGATCCCCATCAAATTCGGAGGCATACAAATGGGCATGGGTATCTACAAACATCCTGGCTTATATTTGAACTGCAAATTAATGGCTAAGAAACAAAAATATTATGTGGTTTGGGAAGGCCATTCCAGCGGGATTTTTGAAGACTGGAAAAAATGCGAAGCCCAGGTAAAAAATTATCCAAATGCGCGTTACAAAGCGTTTGAAAGCCTTGAGGAGGCCAGGCAGGCCTTTGTGGGCGGCCCGGCAGCTAAAAAGTCCACTTTCGGAACCGTCCGCAGAAAAAATTACGACCACCTGGTCCGGGATAGCATCGTGGTGGATGCCGCCTGCGAAGGCAACCCCGGAATCCTGGAATACCAGGGAGTGGATCCCCACAGTGGAGCCAAATTGTTTCACAAGGGCCCTTTCCGGGAAGGGACGGTGAATATCGGGGAGTTTCTAGCCATCGTACACGCCCTCGCCTGGCTCAAACAAAAAGGCAAAAATAAAACAGCCGTCTATTCGGATTCCATGACCGGATTAAGCTGGGTTAAAAACCGGCGGGTAAAAACCAACCTGGTCAGGTCGAGAAAAAATGAAGACCTGTTTGAACTGGTGGACCGGGCACTGAACTGGCTGGAAAAAAACGATTTTGAAAACAAACTGCTCAAATGGGATACCGAAGCCTGGGGTGAAAACCCGGCTGACTTCGGGCGAAAATAAATAGGATTACAAAAAAAAGGAGGCAGTGGTTCTGCCCCCTTTTATGGTAAAACTATTTGGTAATTTAACAGTCTATTCCTGAATCACTGCATCCAGCTCAAAACCATCCTGTGCCGTCACGAGAAGGTTTTCGAAATGCCGCAGACCCGTCCCGGCCGGTATGCGCTTACCCACAATGACGTTTTCCTTTAATCCGTTAAGAATATCCTTGGAAGCAGCGATGGCGGCCTGCGACAAGACTTTGGTGGTTTCCTGGAAGGAAGCCGCCGAGATCCAGCTTTCGGTGCCCAGGGAGCTCTTGGTAATACCCAGGAGCAAAGGACTGGAAGTAGCAGGCAAAGCATCTCTGTATTCTACCAGCTTTTTGTCGTTCCGCTTCAGGATGCTGTTTTCCTCCCGGATCTGTCTGAGGCTGACCAAAGCACCCGGTTTGAGTTTTGTGCTGTCACCGGCCTCCGTCACGAACTTTTTGTCAAAAATCCAGTCGTTGTGTTCGTTGAATTCGTGTTTGTCCACAGCCTCACTTTCCAGGAAGTGGGTGTCGCCCGGGTCTTCGATCTGAACCCGGCGCATCATCTGGCGGACAATCACTTCGATGTGCTTGTCGTTGATGTTGATCCCCTGGGAGCGGTAGACTTCCTGTACCCCGTTGACCAGGTGGGATTGTACGGCATAAGGCCCTTTGATGTGCAGGATGTCCCTGGCCGCAATGGTTCCGTCGGTGATGGGAGTGCCGGAACGTACGAAGTCACCTTCCTGCACCAGAAGGTGTTTGGACAGGCCGATAAGATATTTGCTTTTCTGGCCGGTCTTTTCATCTTCGATCATGACCTCCCGGTTTCCGCGTTTGATTTTTCCAAAGCTTACGATGCCGTCGATCTCAGCCACGGTGGCCGGGTTCGAGGGATTTCTGGCTTCAAAAAGTTCGGTAACCCTGGGAAGACCCCCGGTGATATCCTGGATCTTACCCAGTTTTCTCGGGATTTTTACGATTTTCTGGCCTGCATACACCGCATCCCCGTCGTTGATGGAGATATAAGCGCCTACAGGAAGTGTATATTGTTTTAAGTCCTCGCCGTTTTTATTCGCGATCCGGATGACAGGAACTTTTTTCTTGTTCTTGGCATCGATGATCACTTTTTCAGAATAGCCGGTCTGGTCATCCCTTTCCATCCGGTAGGTAACCCCTTCTTCAATTTCGCTGAACTGGGCAATCCCGGAGAATTCGGACACGATGACGGCATTGAACGGATCCCATTCGCAGATCAGGTCGCCTTTTTTCACCTGCTGGCCTTCTTTCACCTTCAGGGAAGCTCCGTAAGGAACGTGGCTGGCGCTGAGCTGCTTTTTGGTTTTGGGATCAATGACCCTGATTTCACCGGACCGGGACAGGATGATATTGATCTTATGATCTTCTTCTTTGACCAGGGTATAGGTTACATTGTCAAATTCAATGACTCCGTCAAACTTGGCAACCAGTTCGGACTCCGTTTTGGAGATGGATGCGATACCACCCACGTGGAAGGTCCTCAGGGTAAGCTGAGTACCTGGTTCACCGATAGACTGCGCCGCGATGATGCCCACCGCGTCACCTTGCTCAGCAATCCTGCCGCTAGCCAGGTTTTTGCCATAACATTTGGTGCAAACCCCTCTGCGGGCCTCGCAGGTAAGTACCGAACGGATGGTCACGGATTCAATGCCGGACTCTTCGATCTTTTCCGCGGTCTTGTCATCGATGTATTCGCCCGGCCCCATGATTACGGCATCCGTGACCGGATCAAAAATGGTATGCAAGTTGAACCTCCCCTGGATCCTCGAAGCCAGGGATTCAATGACTTTTTCATTGTCTTTGAGGGCAAAGGTCTCAATGCCCCGGAGGGTGCCGCAATCCACTTCGTTGATTACCACATCCTGCGAAACATCCACCAGCCTACGGGTGAGGTAACCGGCATCAGCAGTTTTGAGCGCGGTATCTGCAAGGCCTTTCCGGGCCCCGTGGGTGGAAATGAAGTATTCCAAAACGGTCAGTCCGTCCAGGAAGTTGGATAGGATCGGGTTTTCAATGATGGCGGCACCGGTATCGCCGGATTTCCTGGGTTTGGCCATAAGCCCCCTCAGGCCGCAGAGCTGTTTGATCTGCTGTTTGGAACCCCTGGCGCCCGAATGGAGCATCATGTAAACAGAATTAAAGCCCTGTTTGTGATTGGAGAGCTCTTTCATCAGGCTGTCCGTGATCCGGTTGTCGGCAAAGGTCCAGCGGTCAATGATCTGATTGTACCTTTCGTTGTTGGTGATCAGACCCATATTGTAATTGTCCCAGATCTCATCGACTTCCGTCTGGGCTTGTTTGAGCGTGATGTCTTTGATGGAAGGGGTCACGAGATCGCCCAGGTTGAACGAAAGGCCTCCTTTGAAAGCCCAATAAAATCCCATGTCCTTGATCGAATCCAGGAAATCGGCCGTCTCCGAAAAATCGGTTCGTGTAATCACATCGCTGATGATTCTTTTCAGCCCTTTTTTAGTGGCAAGTTCGTTGATGAAGGGCACCCTTTCAGGTACCGCCTGGTTAAACAATACCCGGCCTACCGTGGTGTCAATCACCCTGTAAATCATCTTACCATCGCCTTCATCCACCTTGGCTTTCATTTTGATCATGGCATGGAGGTCCAGCTTTCCTTCGTTGAAAGCGATGATCACTTCTTCAGGCGAATAGAATTTGGAACCTTCTCCCCTCACCTTTTCTTTATCGGTGGACCGTTTTTCCTTGGTCAGGTAATAAAGCCCCAAAACCATGTCCTGCGATGGTAAGGTAATGGGTGAACCGTCCTGGGGATTGAGCATATTGTGCGAAGACAGCATCAGGAGTTGTGCTTCGAGGATGGAGGGTTGACTCAGGGGCACATGCACAGCCATCTGGTCACCGTCAAAATCCGCGTTGAACGCGCCGCATACCAAAGGGTGCAACTGGATCGCCTTGCCTTCGACCAGCCTGGGTTGGAAAGCCTGGATGGACAGACGGTGGAGCGTAGGAGCCCGGTTGAGCATGACAGGATGCCCTTTGAGAATGTTTTCAAGGATTTCCCAAATCACCGGATCTTTCCGGTCAACCAGTTTTTTGGCTGATTTTACGGTCTTCACAATTCCCCTTTCGATCAGCTTGCGGATGATGAAGGGTTTGAACAATTCTGCCGCCATATTTTTGGGAAGTCCGCATTCATGAAGCCTCAGTGTAGGGCCCACGACGATGACCGAACGGCCGGAATAATCCACCCGTTTACCGAGGAGGTTTTGCCGGAAACGGCCCTGTTTGCCTTTGAGAATATCGCTCAGGGATTTTAAAGCCCGTCCGCCTTCGGCTTTCACCGCGTTGGATTTACGGCTGTTGTCAAAAAGGCTGTCCACAGCTTCCTGCAGCATCCTTTTTTCATTGCGGAGAATGACCTCTGGCGCTTTGATTTCAAGCAAGCGTTTGAGACGGTTGTTGCGTATGATCACCCTTCTGTACAAATCGTTCAAGTCAGAGCTGGCAAAACGGCCTCCGTCCAGTGGTACAAGGGGCCTGAGTTCGGGCGGGATGACCGGCAGATACTGAATGACCGTCCATTCCGGCTTATTGACCTGGGATTTCTGGCCGTCCCGGAAAGCTTCAACCACCCTCAGCCTTTTCAGGGCTTCGGATTTACGTTGTTGGGAGGATTCGGTGGCAGATTTATGCCTCAGGTCGAATGAAACATCGTCCAGATTGACCCTTTCGAGCAGATCTTTAACCGCAGTGGCACCCATCTTGGCCAGAAATTTGTCCGGATGCGAATCATCGAGGAACTGGTTTTCCTTTGGCAGCCCTTCCAGGATGTCCAGGTATTCTTCTTCCAACAGGAGGTCCAGGGTATTGACCCCGTCCTTCGCCTTGATACCCGGCTGGATCACCACATATCTTTCGTAATAGATGATGGACTCGAGTTTTTTTGAGGACAGGCCGAGGAGGTAACCGATTTTATTGGGAAGGGATTTAAAAAACCAGATGTGGACCACAGGTACGACCAGTTTGATGTGCCCCATTCTTTCACGCCTTACTTTTTTCTATGTGACTTCCACTCCGCTCCGGTCGCAGACTATGCCTTTGTACCTGATCCTTTTATATTT
>CAYOPD010000184.1:0-2179 GCA_964405735.1 uncultured Saprospiraceae bacterium
TTTTTACTCATAAAAAATTTTGCCGTGGAAAGCGCTTCCGGTTCAGTGACGCCGTGTCCCATATAATAGCGCTCATAGATGGATTTGATCGGGAGCGATTCGTGGGGCACCGCATAGGGGGTACCTACAAGAGCGGCATAATCGAAGTCGTACGGAATGGGTATTACCTTGGCTACCGCGGGAACTTTCACCATTTCCACATTGTGTTTGTTGGGGATGGACCAGTCGGTATTCCCGATCATATACTGAAAGAAGACCATTTTCAGATAATTGTCTTTATCCAGGGCGGGAACCATAACCTTGCCGGATTCGATTACCTTTCCCCCCATACGGTCAGCAATCTCTCCTTCATCTTCCACAAAGAGTCCATCCAGGGTATATTTTACCTTGCCTTCATCATGACATTCGAATTTGACCAGTTTGTGATGGACAAAATAATCCGGATTGACCACTTTATAAAGGTCATAGGACAATTTTTCCCGGAAGAGGAATTCGGAATTTGCCTCTCCGGTACGGCACTGAAAGACCACTTTTAATTTGTCAATGCTGGTGTCCAGGGCCTGTTTCTCCAGTTGTCCGTTTTTAAAATCCACTTTCACGGGAGGGAAAAAACAAACTTGTTTCCGCATCATACCCCTTGCCCGCACCCGGATGTCGAAATCCACAGGCTGGCCGTTGCAGGGGAGGGTGATCTTTCCGGGAATATACTCTTCTTCCATTTTCTGGTTGATCAGCTTATTCCAGTTGGTTTCGATTTTAATGACAGGCACTCCTTCCGCTTCAAGAACGCAATCAAAGATGGATTTGGAATGTCCGTTCTGGGCTGATGTGATTGAAGCAAGAGCTATAAAAAGGAGGAGTGTCAAAAGGAAGGATTTAAGGGTCTTTTTCATCTTACAGGGTTTAAATTTGATACAGGTAAATTCTGTGGTTTGCGCCTATAAATATAGGACTGAAAAACCATTTTTTAGTTTTTATTTCTGGCGCGGTTAATGATGTCCTAAAAGAATCATATTCCCGTTTTCCTTCATGCAACTTCCCCTTGGAATTTTGACCTTTAGGAGACATCAACCGCTACTCATCATGGACAGAAATGAATTTTTAAGAAAAAGCCTGGGACTGATCGTTATCGCTCCCCTGGTAAACTATATCAAAGAACCATTGGAGAACCGGTTCCGCTTCTATTCTCCAGGATAGCTTTAATTTTGAATGCCGGAACGGGATTTCGGGATAAATCACTACTTATGAAAAAGGTATTCATGGCTACCCTCCTCGTCTGCCAAGTAATTGGTCTCCATGCCCAGATCCAACGTTATCTCTACGTCGCAGACGACCAGGGCTGGATCCATATTTACGACATCAACAAAAACCACAGCTTCGTTCGCAAATTTGAAGTGCCGGGCACCGGGGAATACAAAGGCATCAGTGCGGATGCTACCCGGGGTAGGTTGTATCTCAGTTCCTATACCGGTGACCAGTTTGTATGTGTCGATTTAAGAACCGAAAAGATCCTTTATTCCATTCCCATCATCGGATACCCGGACAGCCATGCCCAGACCCCGGACGGGAAATTCATTTACCTGCCCAAAAGGCACGGAAGAAGTTGGGATGTAATCGATGCCGATAAAGGTAAAATCATCGCCAATATACCAATCCCATATGGCAACCCCCACAATACCTGGGCAGGTAAAGATGGCAGGCGTATATACCTGGCCGCCCTGGGCAATGAATACCTGTACATCGCCGATACCAAAACCCATTCCATCATCGGCCAGGTTGGTCCTTTTCAAGCCAACCCGGAAGATCCCTGGGGCTGGACCCTGAAAAAACACAAAGGGCCCAAAGGGATAAGGCCTTTTGCTGTCAGTTCAAACGATCAATATTGTTATGTCAACCTGGATGGCATCCTGGGTTATGAAATAGGGGACATTCAGACAGGCAAACGGATAGGCAGGGTCGAGGTGGAAGGGTTTGAAATAAAAAGGGGCAGCCACCTCACCACCAGTCATGGTGTAAACTTTCCCCCGGATGAATCGGAAATCTGGGTATCCAATGATGCCGGACCTTATCTCCATGTATTCGATTGTAGGGTGAAGCCGCATAAAAAAATCTCCGACATCAAATTGTCTGGGAAAAACGGCTGGATCACCTTCAGCCTGGATGGGAAATACGTTTATCC
>CAYOPD010000184.1:2279-5835 GCA_964405735.1 uncultured Saprospiraceae bacterium
GGATTTTTGGTGGAGCTCCGATGAAGCATCGGCAAAGGCGGTCAGAATAGAAAAGTGATTTAAGCCGGGCCAGAGGCCTTTTTCAATAAAAACGGATTTATTTTGCCAGGCCACATTCATTTCTTCCAATTGGGAATGGTATTCCTCAGATTCAGAACCTCCAGTCGCAAGCAGGATCCTGGTGTTTGGTACCGGTTCTAAATGGATGGGGCTAAACTCAACAGCATTGGCTGCATCCATTCCGATTTTATCGTTGACAAAGGACAATTGAATCGGAACAAGATTGAACAAACCACTTAAGGAAAGGGTCCCCCGCAAACGCAAACGTTCTCCGGATGGTGAAAATGGGACTGTATTCATCATCAGGGCCAGATGACCGCCTGCGCTGTGCCCGGCTAGGCAGATGGATTGGGGATTACCTCCATATCCGGCGATATGGTCGAAGACCCAGGTGATAGCCTGCCGGCAGGAACTAACGATTTGCCGCATGGATGCCTCAGGAGCCAGCGGATAGGAAATGATCACCACTGTAAATCCATGAGGCAAGAAAGCAGGAGCAATGAACCTGAAATTGGATTTGTTCATGGCCTGCCAGTATCCGCCATGGATAAAAACGAGGACTTTGCCTTCGGATCCGGGAGCGGGATAGATGTCCAAAGTTTCGGCCGAGCCTGGGCCATATGGGATATCCCGGTAGATCCGGCAGGAGGAGGCGGCTTCTTCGCTTTTCTTTTCCCAAAGGGTGAGATGATCCGCAAAATCGGGCACCCGGCCCCGGTTATTGTATTGCTGGTCAAGCCCGGCCCGGTCGTACTTTTTATAAATATACATTCTCCGGAATCTGGATATTAATTGGCCATAACTTTCCTGGCCTGAGTAAGGCTTTGTATAACCAAACTATAAAACTCAGGATGGGATTGCCAGGTTTTGCCCGTGATCATATGTCCGTCCTGCACCGCTTCATCCCGGTCCACATAACGGCCTCCGCAGGATTCCACTTCGAATCGGACGTGTTCATAACAGGTTACCGTTTTGCCTTTTACGAGGCCTGCCGTCACCAGGATCTGTATGCCATGGCAAATGGCAAAGATGAACTTGTCCTTTTGATCAAAATGCCTCACCAGTTCAATGACCCTGCGGTTATTGCGCAGATATTCCGGTGCCCGTCCCCCTATGCACAACACTGCGATGTATTCTTCCGGACGGACTGCGTCAAAGTCGGTATCTGCCGCGACGAGGTAACCCTTTCTTTCCACATAAGTATCCCACCCAGGCTCAAAATCGTGAATCACCAGGTTCAGAGCCTTGATGGCGGGTGCTGCAATGACCGCATGATACCCTGCTTCGGTTAGCCTTTGTTTTGCATAAAGCACTTCAAAACTTTCACCGGCATCCCCGGTGATGATGAGTATTTTACCAGACATACAAAGAGTGAATTTGTGTTTAATTGAATTCTTCGAAAGATAAAATTTATCTTGCAAAAAGGGAAAAACCTAATCCGGATTCGGTATTGTCCCTCGTACATTCCTCAAATCAAAATAAACCAGAAATGGATACTGCTTCAGGAAAAATAAAGGGCCGGTTCACCCGGAAAATATATTGCTTCACTGGCATGTTCATACTCCTGATCTCATTGGTGTCCTGCAGGAGCATACGGATAACCAGACCCTTGGCCGGCCACTACAAGGTCGCGGCCGATGACAGCACCCTATATTCCGATCAGGCCCCATATATCATGCCTTATAACCGGGTACTGGATCCTGCCGGGGTTTCTGTGCCTTTCGGAGATGGCAATTATGAAAACCACAGTCTGGATGCCATCCCCCTGGCCGATGGCAAAACGCTCGTGGTAGAGGACCGGTATGGCCTGGCGGTTTTCGATATACAAAACCGGAAACTCATCGATCGATGGACCTTTAACCGGGATAGCCTCTTCAGTGGTTTGATGAGCAGCTATTCCGGAATTACATCGGTAGTTTACCGGGATTCAACCTTCATTTTCTGGGGAGCCGGAGGGCGGAATGTGGTTGTTGGGGCGGAAAGGGCAAATTCGTTTGTCATGCAGGCGCTCTGGGATGGTAAAAAAATAAAATGGGTTCGTTCGTTTCCCTTTCAGGCCGAAGCCCCGGCCAGGATTGCATTGCCCAACCAGGTGATTACAAGGATTGAACAAGGCGAACTCTATTTTTATACTGTTTTAAATGGAAATAATAAATTGGTTAAAGTCAGGGTAAGGGATCGGGAGCTGGTTTGGGAAACAAATACCGGTATGGCTCCTTTTGGACTGGAAATCATCGGGGATTTAGCCTATGTTACCAATTGGGCAGGACCTGTACCCGATCCGGAAAATGGACAGGAAACGGCAGGTATTCCCTGGGGCGATGCCTACACGGATCCGGTGACCGGGGCGGTTTCCCGAGGAAGCGTCTCCGTCCTGAATATTCACACCGGGCAACCGGTGAAAGAGATCGAAGTGGGCCTTCATCCCAACGCCATCATCAGCAGCCCGGATAAGCAATTTTTATATGTCGCCAACGGCAACAGCGATTTTATTTCTGTCATCCGGGTCAGCACCCATTCAGTAACCGACTCCATCCATGTGGGTTTGTTCGGAACGGAAAAGGAATATATCGGCAGCACGCCGAATGGCTTGGCTATAAACCGCGATGGCAATAGATTGTATGTGTCCAATGGATTGGACAACGCGATCTGCATCGTCGACCTGGAAAATAAGTCATCCGGAAATCGCTACAGGATCCTGGGTTATATTCCTACAGAAGCCTACCCTTCCGGAATGGTATTGCACGGAGATCAGATCATCGTGACCAATCTGGAATCGACCGGGGCAAGGGCACCCAGGACTGTTCAGGGTGGAGACCAAAATTCAAAAAACCTCAAAACATTTAATGCTCATCATCAACTTGCCTCTATATCCTTCATACCGCTCCCTGGTGCCGCACGACTCAACCGATATACGGAAAAAGTAAAAAAACTGAGCATGGTGCATCGATTGGCCCTCACCCAAAGATTGCCCAGGCCCGATATTGCACCGAAGCCGGTACCGGAACGGATCGGGGAACCCTCCGTATTCAAACATGTACTGTATATCATCAAAGAAAACCGCACCTATGATCAGGTCCTGGGAGATATGCCCGAAGGGAGGGGAATGGCTTCGCTTTGTATTTTCGGGGACAGCGTCACCCCAAACCAGCACCAGATTGCCAGGGATTATGTGCTGCTTGACAATTACCATGTATCCGGTAAGGGATCGGCGGAAGGGCATCACTGGGCGAGCGCGGGCATGGTGACCGATTATACCGAAAAAAGCGTCCGGGCTTGGTTCAGGAGTTATCCGCATGTTTTGAACGATGCCATGGTTTACAACAAAAAGGGAATGATCTGGAACAACGCCCTGGATCATGGCAAAACAGTAAGGATTTACGGTGAAGCCTGCCATTATGATTATGACAAAAGCAAGTACAACTGGAAAACCCTCTATCAGCTTTGGGAAAGCGGGAGGTCAAGCGAATTGGCGGGGAAAAGCACGACGACCATT
>CAYOPD010000185.1:0-5626 GCA_964405735.1 uncultured Saprospiraceae bacterium
TCATCCATTTCACGTCGGTCATGGCGATATCGCAATAGTCGGTGCTGTAAAACCAGCCATTCCAGAACCAGTCGAGGTCCACGCCCGAGGCATCTTCCATGGTCCTGAAAAAATCAGCCGGATACGGCTGTTTGAAAGCCCATCGACGAGAAAATTCTTTAAAAGCCATATCGAACAACTCGCGGCCCATGATCGACTCCCGCAGCATATTGAGGCCTACGGCTACTTTATGATAGGCATTATTGCCCAATTGCTGGATGCTTTCGCTGTTGGTCATGATGGGCTCCAGTAAGTTCTGGTCCATCTTCATATAGTCGATGATCTGGTTGGCCGGGCCACGGCGGCTGGGATAGTTGGGCTCCCACTGCACTTCGGAAAGGTATTGCAGGAAGGAGTTTAGCCCTTCATCCATCCAGGCCCACTGCCTTTCATCCGAATTGACGATCATCGGGAAATAATTGTGGCCCACTTCATGGATGATCACGCTGATCATACCGTATTTGACCTGCCGGGAATAAGTGCCGTCTTTTTCGCACCGGCCAAAATTGAAGCAGATCATCGGGTATTCCATGCCGATGCGGTCTGCGTTGATGCTCCAGGCTGTGGGATAGGGATAATCGAATGTGTAATGCGAATACCATTTGAGCGTATGGGCTATGGCTTTGGTGCTGTATTTTTCCCAAAGGGGATTACCTTCTTTGGGATACATGCTCTGTGCCATCACGATGCGGCCATCGCTTTGCGGGACGCCCATGGCATCCCAGATGAATTTGCGTGAACTGGCAAAAGCAAAATCGCGGACATTGGTCGCCTTGAACTTCCAGGTCTTTTTCGCCGTTGCCCTTTTCATTTCCCTTTCTTCCGCCGCTTTCTGGCTGGAAATGATCACGGGCTGCACTCGTTCGTTGCGGGCTTTGGCAAGCTGGGCAAGCTGTTCTTTGGTCAGGATTTCAGAAGCGTTTTGCAGTTCGCCTGTTGCCGCAACGAGGTGATCAGAAGGCACGGTAATGGCCACTTCGAAATTGCCAAAGCCAACCGTAAACTCCCCCTGGCCGAGGAATTGTTTGTTTTGCCAGCCTTCAAGATCATTGTACACGCACATACGCGGGTAAAATTGCGCGATGGTATACAGGTAGTTTTTGTCTTCAGGGAAATACTCATATCCTGAACGGCCTCCCAATTTCATGCGATCGTTGATGTTGTACCACCATTTGATGCGGATGGAAAAGGTTTCTCCCGGCTTCAGGGGTTTGGGCAATTCCACCCGCATCATGGTATAGTTAATGGTTTTTTTCAGGTCGGCCCCGGTTTGATGGTCTTTTACATATTCCAGTTTGAACCCGCCGTCGAAGGTATGGTCCATGCTTTCGATCTGGGCTTTGGTCATGCGGGGATCCATCTTATGTGAATTAAGTTCATAGGTCTGGCTGTTATTAGCCATCATGTTTTGGTCGAGCTGGAGCCACAGGAAAGTCAGGACATCGGGAGAGTTGTTTTTATACACGATGACTTCCTGCCCGGAAACGGTTTGTTTTTCATCATCGAGTTCAAGCTGGATGGAATAGTCGGCCTGCTGCTGCCAGTAACGGTGTCCCGGTGCCCCGCTGGCATTGCGATAATCGTTGGGAGTAGGTAGCTGCTGGTCGAGCTGGCGGAATGGATCTTTATTTATGCCGGTCTGGCCCTGAACAGCCAGGAAGAATAAACTAAAAACGAATAAATTAAAGAATTTCATGGATTAAAGATTTGACAGTATAAAATTAGCGGTTTTGAATAAAGTCGTGGTCAGTTTGCAATTTTATTGGTTAAACGAAAAAGGTAACTGTTAATCCTGCATTTCCCGGCTAACAAACCATATACAATCTGGTATTCAGTAAGAATAATCTGCCAGTCCTGAAAAAAGGGAATACCCTTTTAAACCATACATCAGATTGATATGAAACACTTCCACCCCATCCTGGTATTTGTTCTCTTCCTGCTTTTTACATGCGACGAGCCCAATCCCGGGTCCAATGAAAGTACATGGCCGGCAGCTCCATCTGTTCGCCTGCATGTCATTGATTGGGTATTGTATAAAAAATCTTATTTCAGGGACACCCTTTATCATCAGGGATTATTACCTGAATGGAATATGACCAGGGAAACCGATATGGATTTCGCCGGTACAGTGATCCTGGACCAGATTAACATCAGGGTATCCGGATATTTATATCTTAAAAGAGTGATGGGCAGCGATCAATCCTGGTACTACGCTTACCTGTCCATTTGTGAAATGGAATCCGACCATTGTCTTGATCTTGCGTGTTTTACCGTGGATAAAGATAAAGAGGTGGCCTCCCTGATTTCTCAAAATATTCGTTTCCTATATAATGGTCCATTCCAAGTAGAAAAGGCTAAGGGCCGGTTTTTGCCCATGGGAAATGCCATTGTCGAGCTGTATCTGTCCATAACGGTTGATCCTCAAAAATCGTGGTTGGAATTGAAAGGTAATTTATATTATTGAATTAGTTCATACATCATTTGTATCGATAGAATAGCGGATCCTGGAGGACTGGCATATCGCCGGGCTAATACATCATAATACATTAAATAAGAATGGTGCTTTCCAGGACAGGAAGTATATATATATCAACATTTTCCGTCTAAATAATACATCCTTTTTTTCTTTCCGCGACCGGGTAATTCTGTTCACAAAAAGGATTTTGAATTAAACCCCATATGAAGCGTCGGGCCATTAAATGTTAAAATTGATTTTCGCCTTCACCTTTCAGAACACTTCCTACACTTTTAAGAAACAGATTAAATAACATCTAAAAATTAATATTATGAAACCACTATTGTTGTATTCATCATTGCTCATCCTTTTTATGTTCTCGGCCTGCGAACCGGAGCCGACTTCACCGCCTTCCACAACCACCCAGGGCCAGGGTATAAAACCCATTCCCATCCAATGGACCTTTGAACTTGCATCCTCGTATACAGATGACGGTAAATTTTCCACGCAGTTTTATTCCGGACCAAATGACTGGCAATTCACCCGGGTTACCGACATGGAATTAACCGCATTGAATGAGCTGAACGGCGTTCCTGTTCATTTTAGGGGCCATCTCCATATAAAACAAATTAAAGGAAGCCATAAATCGTTTACGGAAGGATACCTGCGCATTTGTGAGATCCAAGCCGATAAGACCGATCATTGTCTGGATTTTGTGATTAAGGAAACGGAAATCGGCGTTCCACTTTCCGATTTAGCGAATATGAATGGCGAAGAAAGTTTTAGTTTCACGCTCGTGATCGACCGTCACTCGGGGCGTTACGATAAGGCCGAAAACAATAGCCTTCATTTACTTTCGCATTTGACCATCAACCCTAAACTTCCAACTGCCAGTCTCAAGATCACGGGACAAATGTATTTTTGATCCTGTCGTCCCTTTAGGGTATAAATGATTATTTTTACCCATGCCGTGGATGAAAAGGATCTTTTTTACATTTATTATTATTGAATTTGCCTTTAGTTTATCCGCACAGGGACCGACTCCGGATGACTACAAGCGGGCCGTTGCTTTTCAATGGCAAAACCTGGTCAATAAAAAAGTTTTCAATGTCAATATCCAGCCCGTCTGGTGCGGGGATAGCACCGGACTTGGTTTTGTGACCCAGGACCGTGAATGGAAAAATTTCAATAAAGTGGTTTTTGGCACAACAAAGATTCAACCGTGGTTTGACCATGAAAGACTGGCCAAACTCCTGTCCGACTCCACTAAAAGCAGCGTGAAAGCTGCAGACCTGGCTTTACAGAATTTAAACTACAAGGATGGCTCCCATCTTGAATTCAATTTCCAGGGTAAAAGATATGAGCTAAACCTTCAAACCCACTCACTGACCGTTCTTGACCCTCCAGCCAACAATCGCCTGGAATCCAAATCCCCGGATGGAAAATGGATTGCTTTCACCCGGGATTATAACCTTTATATCCGTTCTACAGCCGACAGCAGTGAACGCCGTCTGAGCCGGAACGGAAAGAGGCTCTATGAATTCGGCACCTTTTACGGTTGGTCGGATGTCATTGAGGGTGAGAACGGGGAAAGGCCCGCCCGCTTCTTCGCCAAATGGTCCCCGGATTCAAAATGGATCCAGACTTATCTCTGCGATATGCGCATTGCCCAAAAAATGTACCTCCTGGACTGGAGTGTGGATACCCTGTATAAACCCCGCCTGCTTTCCTATTACCGGGGTTCTCCGGGGGACACCGACATGGTGCGTATGATCCCGGTATTTTACCAGATAGAAACGGGGGAGGAACAAATCAAAGGCCACCTGCAAAGCACTCATACCAATCCCATCGACTACGAGTGGTCGAAAGACAGCGGGATCGTTTACCAGGAAAACGCCATCCGCGGATACCAGGCTGTGGAACTTCACCGTTGCGACCTCCTCCGTAAAACGGAAGAATTAATTTACCGGGAAACGAGCGCGACCAATATCGACAATTACAGTTCGATGATTCTCGAAGACCTCGGCAAGGTCCTGATCACCTCCGAACGGGACGGCTGGAAACAACTTTACTTGATTGATTTGAAGACCAAAGTTTTGGAACCCCTCACCCTGGGAACCTTTTATGTCAACCAGGTACTTCATGTTGACCGGAAATACCGCCAGGTGCTTTTTACGGCCTCCGGAAGGGAAACCGGTCGTAATCCTTATCACCAATACTGTTATGCCGTTGGCCTGGATGACCATCGCATCCGCCTGCTTAGCCCCCAGGAGGGCAATCACGACATCACGGTTTCCCCTGATGGAAAATGGTTTGTGGATAATGTCTCCACCCTGGACCGGCCTACGCTCACATTATTGAGAAGGGCATCCACAGGTACTTCTATATTGGAATTATCCCGGGCAGAAATCAGCGCCCTGGACTCGGTGGGCTTAAAACTGCCTGAAACCTTCACCGCCACCGGCCGGGATGGTCATACGATATTATATGGAGCGATTTGGAAACCCAGTCGTTTTGACCCGGCAAAAAAATATCCGGTGATCGATCAATCCTATACCGGGCCCCATACCTTTATGTACCCCAGGAATTTTATCAGCGGGCTCGCCCGGTCCAATCAGGCCCTGGCCGAACTGGGTTTCATCGTGGTCACCGTGGATGGCATGGGAACGGCCAACCGTTCAAAGGCCTTCCATAACGTATCCTATAAAAACATGGGTAAAAACCTGGAAGACCATCGCCTGGCCATCCTTCAACTCGGAATGCGATATCCATGGATCGATACCACACGCGTAGGCATTTTCGGCCACTCCGCCGGTGGTTTCGACGCGGGACACGCCTTACTGGAATACCCCGATTTTTATAAAGTGGCCGTTGCCAGCAGTGCGGATCATGATTTCCGCATGGAAAAGGACTGGTGGCCGGAAATGTATATGGGATGGCCCGTGGACTCCTCCTACCACCAGGTATCGAATATCACGATGGCCGGCAATCTGAAAGGTAAATTGCTCATCACCCACGGGGGCATCGATGAAAACGTCAACCCTTCGGCCACGTTCAAACTCGCTGAAGCCCTGATTAAGGCAAATAAGGAATTTGACATGCTCATCCTGCCCAGCCAGCGCCATGGCTACC
>CAYOPD010000186.1:0-5572 GCA_964405735.1 uncultured Saprospiraceae bacterium
CTATCAGCTATCAGTTATCAGGTAGGGGTTGTTTGCTATGAGTTTGGTACCATGTGTTCAGCTTTAGCTTTTGCTTTTTGTAATTTCACCGGGCAACATGTTTGTCCTCACCCTGATCGTTATCCTTGCATATTGTGCCCTGATCATTACGGGCATCTGTTCCTGGAAAAAAGCAGAAGGACAAATTGACATAAAAGCAAGCGCTCCTGACCCCGGGGCTTTCTTTTCTGTCCTTATTCCTTTTAGAAATGAAGCGCACAACCTTCCGGGTCTGGTCGAAGATCTTCGCAATCAATCCCTGCCATCCAAATATTGGGAATGTATATTCATCGACGATCATTCTACAGACCATGGATATGATTTACTGGCCCGTTCCGGACTGCCTTTGAATTTCCGGCTGATGCAAAGCCGGGGAGAGGGCAAAAAAAAAGCGATTGCACAGGGATTGGAGGCCGCCAGAGGGGAATACATCGTACAGACCGATGCGGACTGTCTGTTTGGCAGGCAATGGTTAGAACGTCTCACCACAGGTTTAACAGGCTCCGATTTATTGATGGTCACGGGACCGGTTTACATTCCTGTTTCTGATGCAGTCTCCATGATGGATTGTTTTCAGGCTTATGAACTGATGGCCTTGATGGGAATGACCCAGGCCGGTATTCAAACGGGTTGGTGGCATCTTGCCAACGGCGCCAACCTGGCCGCGCACCGTTCAGTTTATCAATTCATGCAGGCATCTTCCCCTCATGACCCTTTTGCTTCCGGGGATGACCTGTTTTTGATGCAGGCTGCCGTGGAAATGGACCCTTCCAGGGTGGGATTTATATTTGATCCCGCGGCGCAGGTCGGGACCCGGCCGCTGAAAACCATTGCCTCTATCGTCCAGCAACGTCTTCGCTGGGGTTCAAAGAACATTGCCCTGAAAGACTGGAAAATCAAACTGGCCTTGCTGATTCCAATCCTGTGCTCGATGACCCTGGTTGGATTGTTTATTTACTCACTGATAAATCACCAGGCCTTGCCGCTAACCGGAATCCTTTGGGCAGGTAAGCTCCTGATCGATTATTTTTATTTTCGGGTGTTGTTCCCCTTTTTCCGGTGGCCGTTAAGTCCTTTCATTTTTATTACCTGTTCCCTGATTTATCCTTTTTACCTGCTGATCATCGTCCTGCTTAGTATTTTTAGGCGCAACTATGAATGGAAAGGCAGGCTTACCCGGTGATACGGTTTATGATTATATCGTCATTGGTTCCGGGTTTGGGGGCAGTGTATCCGCCATGCGGCTGGCTCAGAAAGGATATTCCGTGCTGGTCCTTGAAAAAGGCAGAAGGTACCGGGATGAGGACTTCCCAAAGTCCAATTGGAATCTGAATAAATACCTCTGGATGCCCTTCCTGCGCTGGACCGGCTTTTTAAAACTCACGGCTTTTAAAAAATTGTTTGTGGTATCAGGGGTAGGTGTTGGCGGAGGCAGCCTCGTATATGCCAATACCCTGCTCGAGCCCCCGGATCCTTTTTTTGAAAACATTCCGCTTCAAACCAGGGACTGGAAAAAGGTCCTTCAGCCTTTTTTCCATACTGCCCGCAAAATGTTGGGGGTCACGCCTGCCCGGAATCAGAATCCGGATGACCTCCTCCTGCGGGAGATCGCACGGGACATGGGAAGGGAAGAAACATTTAAAGGTGTAGATGTTGGGGTGTATTACAACGAAGACCTGGCCCCCAGAGACCCTTATTTCAATGGAGAAGGCCCAATGAGAAGTCCCTGTATAGAGTGCGCGGGTTGTATGGTTGGATGCCGTCATAATGCTAAAAATACCCTGGAAAAAAATTACCTCTGGTTTGCAGAAAAATACGGAGCGAAAATCCTACCCCTGACGCAGGCGGAACGGATTGAATGGAATCCGGGAAATTTAACCTACTCGATCCAGGTTCGTTCACCCTTCAATAAAAGGATCACCGGTGCATTTCAATCCAGGGGCATCATTCTCAGTGGCGGCGTACTCGGCACCCTCGAACTCTTGTTTCGGCAGAAATTCAGGTATGGAACGCTTTCCGGCCTTTCCGAACAGTTGGGCCGTCATATCTTAAGCAATTCGGAATCCATCAGTGGAGTGATCGGCGCCGACCGGAAATTAAATCACGGGGTAGCGATCAGTTCGATCATGCAGGCGGATTCAGAGACGCAAATTGAATTGTGCAAATTCCCTGATGGTTCGGGTTCCCTTTTCCGGCTGGCTTTTCTCACTGCCCATGGTGGAGGGCCGCCCATGGTGCGCAGTCTTAAAATCCTGGCGAAAATTATTCTCCGGCCACTGGATACGCTCAAATGGATAATCCGGGGACAGGACAGTCGAAGAGGCGTAGTGATCCTGGTCATGCAGCATATCAAAAATGCGCTGGCCATGCGGTGGACCGGGAGAGCAATGAAACTGGAATCGGATGGAGAAGAAAAACCCATACCGGTATTTATACCTGCCGGATATGAGTTTATGCAGCGTCTGGCCAAAAAGACGAAGGGAGTGCCTGTCAGCGCAGTTACAGAGACCTTTTTCAACATGTCGACCACGGCCCATTTCCTGGGTGGATGTCCGATGGGCGCCAACGTGAATGAAGGAGTGGTGGACGATGTTTTCCGGGTGCATGGGTATCCGGGAATGTATATCCTGGATGGAAGCATCATTCCGGTCAATATCGGAGTAAATCCCAGTCTGACCATTACGGCGCTGGCAGAATATGCGATGGACCAGATCCCTGTAAAATCGGATTAAAAAATTATTGGATCCTGCAACATGTTTGTCCTACCTTTACCCCCGTAAACTCTCATTGTATGTACCCTATCCTGAAACACCTCCATTCCGGGGTAAGATGGCTTGTTTTGTTTGCCCTGCTCTGGGCGATTTATGATGCCTGGCAAAAATGGAAACAACAGGCTTCCCTGAACAAAGACACCCGTGGCCCTTCATTCATAGCGCTGAATCTTTGTCATATCCAGTTGCTGATTGGCTGCATCATTTTCTTTTTTACGCCCAGGATCGAGGCAGGGCCCTCCATGATGAAAGACCGGGTCATGCGTTTTTTCGCCATTGAGCATCCGCTGATGATGTTGCTGGCTGTTGCACTGATCACCATTGGCTTTGTAAAGGCTAAAAGGAACGGTACCGGACAATCTTTTCGAATATTATTCTGGTATTACCTCATCGCCCTTGCCATGATTCTGTTTGCCATTCCCTGGCCTTTCCAGGAGTTCAACACAGCTTGGTTTTGAAGCCCTTTTCACCCGTACCGCATTCTCTCATTTAACATTATGAATACGATGATTCCAAACAAACCTAATCACCGATGGATTTTTTCATTGGTGCTTCTCTGCCTTGGCCTCACGGCCCAGGCCCAACGTACAATAACCGGCAAAATCATTGCCGGCGATGACAACACCGGACTGATCGGCGCCACCGTTCTGGTCAAGGGAACGACCACAGGTACTTCCACCGATCTCGATGGCCTGTTTTCGTTACAGGTACCCGCTGACGCCACCACACTCACAGTATCATCCGTGGGCTTTCTAAGCCAGGATGTGGCCATTCCCGCAACCAATTACATCGAAGTGCTGCTTCAACCCAACGTGAGCACCCTCGAAGAAATCGTGGTGACCGGTTATGGCACCCAGATCAAACGTGATATTACAGGTTCAGTGGCCTCTGTCGACGCACGCACCATCCAGGCAGTGCCCAGCACCAATGTAGCCCAGGCCATCCAGGGAAGGGTCGCCGGCGTCAATGTTGGCAATGAAAACGCACCCGGAGGCAACGTATCCGTTCGAATCAGGGGCTTTGGCAATATCAATGACAATTCACCCCTGTTCATCGTAGACGGTACTCCTACAAAAGGCAATCTGAATACCCTCAACCTGAATGACATCGAATCCATGCAGGTGCTCAAAGATGCTTCCGCGGCTTCGATCTATGGTTCCAGGGCGGCCAACGGGGTAGTGATCATCACCACCAAAAAAGGTAAGGCAGGCAAACCCAAGCTGACCTATGATGTTTATTATGGAATTCAGACTCCGGGCAAATTCCTTGACCTGCTCAATACCCAGGAATACGCCAACCTCCTTTGGGAATCCAGGATCAACGCGGAAAACCCAGGTCTCCTGATCGACGGCAAAATCTCTGATCCGACCAAAATCGTCTATCCCAATATCCCCATGTTTGGAGGAAGGGTGGCCACCCCGGTCATCCCGGATTATATTTTTCCGGTAGGTGCCGTCGGTACCGTGGATGAATCCAAATACAGTGTGAGCCCCAAAAACCTGATCACCCGGGCGAACAAGGCCGGTACCGACTGGTTTGATGAAATGTTTGAAACCGCTCCGATCCAGAACCACCAGATCGGCCTTAGCGGGGGTAATGAAACCGCCCGTTATGCCATGTCCCTCAATTATTTTGACCAGCAAGGGATTATGAAATATACCAGCTACAACCGTTATTCGCTTCGCGTCAACACGGAATTCAATGCCACCAAAAGGATCCGGTTTGGCGAAAATGTCCAGGCTGCTTTTGGGAACCAGATCGGACAGCCAAACGGCAATCAAAACGAAAGCAATCCCATCTCTTTCGCATACCGAATCCCGCCCATCGTTCCCGTTTATGATGTGAAGGGCTATTTTGCCGGCGCCCCGACGGTGCTGGACAATGCACGGAACCCGCTGGCTGAATTGTATCGGAATAAAGACAATGAGAACAAAGAAGTCCGGATCTTCGGCAACGTATATGGCGAAGTGGATATCGCAAAAGGCCTGGTAGCCCGCTCTTCCTTCGGTATTGACTACAATACCTTCAATGTGCGCCGCTACCGCGCCAATGACATTGAATCCCCTGAACCGGTAGGCAGCAATACCCTGACCACCATCAACAATTATGAAAATACCTGGACCTGGTACAATACGCTGACTTATTCCAGGGCGATCGGGGAAAAACACCGTTTCAGCGTCATTGCCGGTACAGAAGCCATCAAAAACCTGTTTGAGTTTTTCACCGCCGACCGCAGCGGCTTTGCGGTAGACGACATTACAAACCGCTACCTGAGCGCCGGCCGTGCCGGTATAAACAACACCGGCGGTGCATCCGAATGGTCTCTTGCCTCTGAATTCGGAAAAGTCAACTATTCATTTGAAGATAAATATCTGCTGGACTTCACTGTCCGCCGGGATCGTTCATCGCGTTTTGCACCTGCGTTCCGTACAGCCGTTTTCCCTGCGGTCAGCGCCGGATGGATCCTGACCAGGGAAACCTTTATGCAAAACCTGCCTGTAGTTTCCTTTGCCAAGGTCCGCGTGGGATGGGGCAAAACAGGCAACCAGGAAATCGGGAATTACAACTCCTTTTCCACCTTCGCAACCTCTCCGGAATCTTCTTTTTATGATCTTTCAGGTGCCAAAACATCCTCCCAGCCCGGATATGAACTGGGCCAGTTTGGCAATGCCAACGCCAAATGGGAGACCACCACTTCAATCAATGCCGGCATCGATGCCGCCTTTTTCGGCAATAAACTGGAAGTGAACCTGGACTGGTTT